>CAZJXZ010000041.1:1569-12244 GCA_964549955.1 uncultured Eubacteriales bacterium | reverse complement strand
ATGGTCTGAAATCCCTGGTTTGTCTCAGACCTATAGCCGCTCAAGGATAGAGAAAAATTTCCTCCGGTTGGGACCTGCTGGACAATAGATGCAGAGTAATTTGTAAATTTGTCTATGAGGACATCAGCTTGCTGCAGCCACCAGGATGAAGGAGTTTCTGTCCTCTCGCCGCCGTAACTCACTTCAAAGCGGGGCATGAAGAGCTCCTTGGCTTTGCTCAAATAGGCATCAGCTAGCTCAGGGTTATAGGCCTCCACGGCCACCTTGAGGTTTTCTTTCAAGGCCTTGAGAATACAATCTTCCAGAGAAAAGGAAAGCTCCTTTTCCTGGCCGAACAAGGGCTTGAAGAGCAGGGTTAAAACTGCGACGGAAATAAAAAAAGATTTCTTGTTCACTTCAATCCTCCTCTCAATCCGAATTATTCATGAATCGCGAGAAGTTGAGAAATCTATTTTAACTCAATAATACGAATATCAATCTTGATTAGTTCAATATAAGGCGAGCACAAAAAAATGTTGTGGCAAGGCGCAGGAGGCTTTCAACTCACTCTTTTCGAGAAAGGCTGCGAAGAAGCAAGCCTGGGATAGGCATTCAGTTCAAAAAGGGAAGAAGGCTTTTCTCCTTTTTTGAGCTTCTCCAAGGCAAGCGCAGCGACCATGGCCGCGTTGTCCGTACAAAATTCAGGTGAAGGAATGAAGGACGGCAAGCGACTCTCTCGCCCTAGCTCTGTAAAGCGCTCTCTGAGCTTCTTGTTCCTGGCCACTCCTCCGCAGAGAATCAAGGACTTTGGCCTGAACTTCTCGATGGCTTGAGCCGTGTTCTGGATGAGTGCTTCGAAGACAGCCATCTCAAAACTGGCCAGAAAATCGTAAAATTGAGGATGAGCCTTTGAAATACCGAGCTCCTTGATTTGGCGCAGCACTGCTGTCTTGAGGCCGCTGAAACTGAAATCAAGGCTGCCGTCGGTCATGCGGGGAAGTGCAAAGCTAAAACCACGGCTGCTCCCTTTCTCAGCCAAACGGTCAATCTCCGGGCCTCCCGGATAGCCAAGGCCGAGGAATTTGGCTATCTTGTCCAAAGCCTCTCCTGCCGCATCATCTCTTGTTCTGCCTAATGGCTCAAAAGAAAGCTTCTCCTTCATAAAGAAGCTCGAAGTGTGACCTCCGGAGACAACAAGAGCTAGAGCTGGAAAAGGAATATCTCTGTTTTCGAGAAAAGCAGACTCGATGTGGGCTTCAAGATGGTCCACCCCGAACAGGGGCTTTCGGAAATAGTAGGCCAGTCCCTTGGCAAAAGAGAGTCCGACGAGCAGCGAACCAATCAGACCTGGGCCCTGGGTTACAGCATAAAGATCGACATCCACCAGCCTGAGGTCAGCACGCTTAAGGCACTCCTCGAAGATATACCCAATCGAGACCAGATGCTGACGTGAAGCAAGCTCTGGAACCACGCCGCCGTAGACAGCATGAATCTCATCCTGGGAGAGCACGACGCTGCTTAGAATCTTAAAATCGTCCCTGAGGACTGCGACTGATGTCTCATCGCAGGATGTTTCAATCCCTAAGATATTCATCTTCAGCTCGCTTCTCCTATCTAATACAATCGTCTTAAATATTTTTAAACAATGATAACTTTAATTCGTCTGCATTAATCCTTATTTTTTCTATTCTTTATTTTTTTATTCTTTCAGACTTTTTTCAAATGGAGGCCGGGCTATTCCCTTCTCGGTAATAATGGCCGAGATGTAACGAGCAGGGGTAAGGTCAAAGGCAGGGTTGAGAATGTTCACCCTGGGAACAGTCAGGAGCTTACCTCCAACCTTCCTCACTTCCTCCGGGCCTCTCTCTTCGATCGGAATTCCGCCTCCTTCAGCCAGGCTATAATCGATCGTGCTCGAAGGGGCTGCCACATAGAAGGGAAGGTCATTTTCTTTGGCCAGAACTGCTAGGCCATAGGTTCCAATCTTGTTGGCCGTGTCGCCATTTCTGGCAATCCTGTCAGCGCCGGTGACCACCATCGAAATCATTCTCTTCTGCATCAAATAGCCAGCCGCATTATCCGTGATCAAGGTTACAGGAATTTTTTCTCTTTCAAGCTCCCAACAGGTGAGCCTTGCTCCCTGAAGTAAAGGCCTGGTCTCATCGACATAGACATGGACTTTTTTCTTCTCTTGAACTGCGGAGCGAATAATTCCCAGGGCTGTGCCGAAACCGGCAGTGGCCAGAGAGCCGGTGTTGCAGTGAGTTAGAACGGAATCCCCGTTTTTGAGCAATTCCTTTCCCCAAAAGCCGATTTTCCTGTTGGTTTCCACATCCTCTCTCTCGATCTCGAGCGCTTCCTCAACCATTCTCTGCTGAAGCTCTGAAAAAGGAAGAGAGCGATGTTTCTCAAAGGTCTCTTTCATCCTGGCCAGCGCCCAGAAAAGATTGCGGGCAGTCGGCCTTGTCTTCACAAAACGCTGCAAAATCTGCTCAAACTCCTGGTCAATATTTTTTTCGCTCTTAAGCTTCAAAAGACCCAGAGCAATGCCTAATCCTGCAGCAACGCCTATGGCCGGCGCACCGCGGATGACCATCTTTTCGATGGCTTCAGCTACTTCATTATATTCCAGGCACTGGACATAGACTTCTTCCTCAGGCAGCTTTCTCTGGTCAATCATCACCACCCTGTCCTTGGACCATTCAATGGAAGGGAGCATCTTAACCTTCTCTCTCTATAAGACCAGGCTTAGTCTCTCGAAAACCGTTTGAATGGCTCAGGCAAAGTGGCTCGAAGGCACGCCGCTTTTGACCCAGCCAATCAATCATCAGGCGAAGGTCAGTGGGTGAAAAAACCGTTTGAAGGCTGAGCGGGCATTGCGAGAAGCGAAGCGACGAAGCAATCCCTCCAATAGGGAGAGGAAAGCGAAGCCTGAAACCGAACAGCTTTTGCCTCGCTGGGGCAAAAGCTGTGTGTTTTTGAATCCACTGACCTGAGCTAATACACGGTTTTCTCGCCACTTTGCCTTCGCCTTCTCCGTTTTAAAAGCTGTGTGTTTTCGAGAAATTTAGCCCGGTCACTTTATCTCCAGCAGGACAAGGAAGGCTTCCTGGGGAACCTCCACTTGCCCAATCTTTTTCATTCTCCTCTTGCCTGCTCTTTGTTTTTCGAGCAACTTCATCTTTCTGGTAGCGTCGCCACCGTAAAGCTTGGCCAGGACATCCTTCCGATAAGGTTTGACTGTTTCCCTGGCGATCACGCGCTTGCCGATTGCGGCCTGGATGGCAACCTCGAATTGCTGGCGGGGTATGCGCTTTCTCATCCTCTGCACAAGCGCTCTTCCCTGCTGATAGGCTCTTTCTCGAGGAATAATAAGGGAAAGGGCATCCACCTTCTGATTGTTGATCAGAATATCAAGCTTGACCAGAGGCGCTTCCCTAAACCCGGAGAACTCGTAGTCCATGGAAGCATAGCCCTGAGACACAGACTTTAATTGATTATAAAAATCTATGACGATTTCATTCAAAGGCAGGATATAAGTCAAAAAGATGCGCTGAGGACTGATATACTCCAGCTTTTTCTGCTCGCCCCGCCGGCCCTCAAGAAGCTTGAGCACGGCTCCCAGGTATTTGTCAGGAGTTATGATTAGCGCCTCGATGAGCGGCTCTTCAATTTTTTTTATCTCATGCTCAGCAGGAAGCTCTGATGGATTATGAATTTCTCTAAGCTCACCGTTCTTTGTTGTGACTCTGAAGCTCACGCTAGGAGCGGTGCTGACTAAGCTTAAATCAAACTCTCTTTCCAGCCTTTCTTGAATGATCTCCCGGTGAAGGAGGCCCAAGAATCCGCATCTGAATCCAAGGCCCAGTGCCGGAGAGTTTTCTGGCTCATAATGGAAGGAGGAATCATTGAGCCTCAGCTTGGCCAATGCTTTCCTTAAATCCTCGATGCTTCCTTCACCAGCCGGGAATAAACCGCAAAAGACCATCGACTTTGCCTCTTTAAAGCCGGGTAAGGGTTGAGCTGTTGGCCTGTTTTTTTCAGTGAGAGTATCACCGACTCTGGCGTGGCTTAACTCTCTGATTCCGGCGATGACATACCCGACTTCTCCGGCGGCGAGTTGGTCCACTTTTTGAGGTCTGGGAGTTAAATAGCCGACTTCTTCAACTTCATAGGATGCTTGACAAGCCATAAGCTCCACTTGAGCCCCGGTCCGGATCACTCCATCGAAAACCCTGACCAGGATGACAACGCCGCGATAGGAATCAAACCAGGAATCAAAGAGCAAGGCCTTGAGCGGAGCATCCGGATTGCCCTGAGGAGGAGGAATCCGCTCGACGATGCTGCTGAAGACCTGGTCAATTCCTGTTCCTTTTTTTGCGCTGACCAGGACCGCTTCTTCCCGCTTAATACCGATGATGCTTTCCAGTTGGTCGAGAGCGAGTTGAGGATTTGCCTGAGAAAGGTCAATCTTATTGATGACAGGAATAAGAACAAGGTCATTCTGCAGGGCAAGGTAGGTGTTGGCGATTGTCTGAGCTTCTATTCCTTGAGAGGCGTCGATGACCAGCAGCGCACCCTCACAGGCTGCAAGGCTGCGGGAGACTTCATAGGAAAAATCGACATGGCCGGGCGTATCGATCAAGTCAAGGATGTACTCTTCGTGCGAAGAGGGCCTGTAGCGGAGCCGGGCCGTTTGGGCCTTGATGGTGATTCCCTTCTCCCGCTCGAGTTCCATCGTATCCAGAGTTTGTTCTTTTATTTCCCGAAGAGGAAGAGCTTCAGTTTTTTCCAGGAAGCGGTCGGCAAGAGTGGACTTTCCGTGGTCGATATGGGCGATGATCGAGAAATTCCTGATGTTCTTCATTTTTATTAAGTATATAAAACAATCAACACAAAGGTCTACTGGTTCTGCGAAGGCTAGTAGGCGAAAAAACCGTTTGAATGGCTCGGGTAGAGTGGTTCGAAAGCACGCTGCTTTTGCCCCAGCGTGGCAAAAGCAGCTCGGTTCAAGGCTTCGCTCTCCTCTCCCTACGGTCGAGGAACCATGCCCGCTCAGCCTTTCACAAGGCTTTCTCACCACTCCACCCCCGCTGGGGCAAAAGCTGCGTGTTTTTTCGCCTACTGGCCTGAGCTTGACTCTTTATTCTCAGTCGATTATTTTAGAGACTTAGCAAGATTGAAATGAAACTTTTTCTCTTTTAGAAAAGTTTAGGGAAGTGTTGTTCAAGAGTCCAGAAATTGAAGGAGTCAGGACATGTTGAAGAGAGCATTTAGTTTTTTATTGACTATCATTCTCTCCCTATGGCTAACTTCCGCAGCTCTGGCTCAAAGACAAACCGGATCGATCAAAGGAAAGATTATGGACGACCAAGGGCTCCCGCTCCCTGGCGCCTTCATCTATGTCTCTTCGCTCTCCTTGATGGGAATCCGAAATTACATCACCTCCGATTCAGGCAAGTTTAAAATCCCCGGGCTGCCGCCAGGAAGGTACAAGATCATAGTCGAAGTGCCCGGATTCAAAACAGTCAACGTTGAGGATATCATCGTTCGAGTCGGGGCGACTGTCACTCTCAATCTAACCTTAGAAGAGACCACGATCGAAGAAGAGGTTACGGCCAAAATCCCCTCACCGACAGAGGATGTTGAATCGACAAAAAGTGCCTCAGTCATTGAAAAAGAGCTTTTGAAAAACATTCCCTTTTCTCGAAGCCTGCTTGACGCCATCCATAGCGCGCCCGGCTTCATCTCGGAAAAAAGCTTTTACGAAGATAAATCCTCTGTCCATGGCTCAAGCGTAAAGGCCAACAGCTATTCCTTTGACGGCCTGACCATAAACGACCCTGCCGGAAGACAACTCCTTGCATTTATAAACTTCGACAGCATCGAAGAAGTGGAGCTGGAAACCGCTGCCCATCCGACAGAGATCGGGCTTACTGACGGAGGATATATCAACATTGTTTCTAAATCAGGAGGAAATAAGGCAAGTGGAGGATTCGGCTTTTACTATACAGACGATACGATGTCAAGCTCCCTGAGGCCTGAAGAAGAGCTGAATGCGCCTGATGTCTCTCCCCCGACTGAAGTCAGTCATCTATATGATTTTTCTCTATCTTGGGGAGGACGTTTGGTTGAGGATATGCTATGGTTCTTTGGAAATTTAAACCTGATCTCCCGGATTCAAACCACTCCCTTCATTCCCTGGACAGACCCCCTGGGGAATGAGCACCGCAGGTTCTACTCAAAGGATACCCAAACAATGAGTTTTCTCAAGCTCTCCTCCCAATTCCTTCCTCAACTCAAAGTCAGCGCCACGGCGAGCTATACCGACCGCTATCTCTCAGCCTGGGAACCCAGTCTTTCCTGGAATATAGCCGAAGACGCGACTCAAGTTCTTAATCACCAGAATAATTTCAATGCTTCCGGCGCGATAAGCTACATCATCGACCAGAACACTTTTATCGACTTAAAAGGAGGATATTTCCAGCAGAAGATTCCTCTCCATCTAAACCAAGAAGGATTAAAGAATCCGCAATATTTCAATGAGGGCAGTGGACACCTTTGGGGAAGCAGCGGGCTCAATGAGAACAGGCTCGGAAGACGATTCCAAGCCTCGGCCTCTCTAACCCGCTTCCAGGATAGGCTGTTCGGAGGCGATCACGAGTTCAAGGCTGGAGCAGAGTACGAATATGCAACACAGGAATTGGCGGCATGGAAAGAAGATAATCTGCTGGTCCAATATTTTTATGGAAGCCCATATTATTTTGGGATGGATGAGTCGCCCTCCTCGATGAATGTTGTCGGCAAAGGGAAGATTTCTTTTTATCTTGCCGGTCAACTTAAATCACCGTTTAATCCCAGGGGTGAGCTGAGGAGATTAGGCTTCTTTGCTCAAGACTCAGTGACCTTTGGTAATAGATTGACTCTGCTCTTAGGCTTGAGATTTGACCGAAGCACCGACCGGCTCAGAACCATCACCAAAGTTGCCAGCGGGAATCCCGTCTCGCTCGGGATTGGCGAAAACTTGATCAAGCCTCTCTGTGAAGCAAATCCCTATGAGCAGAACGTGACCGGAGATTGGAATGATCTCATGACCTGGAATGTCCTTTCTCCGCGAATCGGATTAAGCTTCGATATCTTCGGCAAGGGGAAAACAATCCTCAAGCTTTCATTTTCGCGCTATTCAGAGAGCGTAATGCTGGATTATCTCCTTAATCTAAATCCCCTCTATGCCAATCGCTCTCACCAATTCTATTGGTACGACGAAAACATGGACGGGAAGGTTGGTAGCGACGACACTTTTGAGCTTTATCCTGAAGACTACCTAATGTATTCAGAGGTTAATTATAGAAAAAGAGCTGCTGCCCACATCAAATCACCATTGACAGACGAATTGACATTCGGCCTCAACCAGGAAGTGATCAAAGATGTCTCATTCAGAGTCAGCTATATCTACAAAGCCAAAAAAAACATTGTGGAGGATGCCCTCTATGACCTTTCTGGAGATAAGGACTGGTACACATACAACCAGGATACAGAGAACTGGTGGATACCTTTTCCAACCATCGTTCCTGCATTGGATGGCTTTCCGGAGACAGCGGTCACTGCTTATTTCAGGTCGAACTCCGCGCCCAGGCTCTTTTATCAACTCAAAAATGTTCCTGAATTAAAGAGAAAATACCATGGCTTGGAGATGGCTTTAAAAAAGCAGATGTCAAACAATTGGCAATTCGAGGGCTCCCTTGTCTTGAGCCGGACAACTGGAAACATCGGCCTGGGAAGCGAGGCGAGCTCCGCATTCTCTGACGCAGCAAACAGCCCAAATTATTTCGTCAATTTTTCTCAGAATTCGAGGCTCGATTTTGACAGGCCTCTGGTCATAAGATTGCTGGGCAGCTACAGATTCCCCGCAGACTTTCTCCTGAGCTTCTTTTATTCCTATGGCAGCGGCACTCCTTGGGCGAGGAGCCTAACCATCATTCCTCCTGAATCATGGGCTCAGGGAAAAAATGCCTGGAGGTCCGAAGCGAAGGTCTATCTTGAGGAGCCAGGCACGAGAAGAACTGCCTCCGACAGCAACCTTGATTTGAGAATTGAGAAGTCATTCAGGCGAGGCGAGTCTGTAAAATGGACTATCTACATTGACATCATCAACGCTTTGGGATACAAGTCCAGCTTTGATTTTCCCAATGATGAAGGCTTCTGGTTTCCAGAGGCAGAAAACACAACTCAGGGCATTCGCCAAACGAGTTCAAGCTACAAAAATATCACCCTCCTCTCAGGCTCGAGAGTCTTCAGATTGAGCCTGAACTATTGCTTTTAATTATTTTTTTCAGAGCACAATCCGTGTTTCAAAATGCCCAGCGAGGGCTCCTCTAGGCGAAAGTTAAGTGGTTCGAAAACCGTTTGAAGGCTGAGCGGGCATTGCGAGGAGCGAAGCGACGAAGCAATCCCTCCAATAGGGAGAGGAAAGCGAAGCCTGAAACCGAACAGCTTTTGCATCGCTGGGGCAAAAGCTGTGAGTTTTTGAACCACTTAACTTGAGCCCTTATGCTTGACTTTTAGCCTGTACTAAAGTAACTTTGTTAAGTCACTGATAAAAAGACAAGAGCGAAAAAAAGCCTCTGAAGGAGGTTAAAATGTTTCTCTTTGGCCCCATCGGTCCTACAGAACTTCTGCTGATAATCTTGATCGTCGTCATCATCTTCGGCGCAAGGAGGCTCCCAGAACTATTCGGGTCTCTGGGAGAAGGCATAAAGAATTTCCGAAAGGCTATGTCGTCAAAAGAAAAAGGAAATGAAACCCATCCTGAAAAGCCCAAGCCGCCGAATAAAGAAGAATGATAGGCTATATTGGAAAAATCTGTGCTGTAATCCATAAAAACTCTAAACCCGAAATTTTTTAAACCTCCTTCAACTTTTAAAATCAGCTGAGACTTATGGCCAAGAAAGATGTCAGTCTTTGCTGGATTTGATTTAGGGGGGACGCAGCTTAAGTACGGGCTGGTCGATTCTCACGGAAAAATCCTTCGCGAACAAAAGGCTGCCACGCCAGAGACAATCGAAGGCTTGCTCCGTCTCCTCAAAAATATCTGGGAAGATCTTGAGAGAAGAGAAAAGAAAGGGATTAAAGCTGCAGGCTTTGGATTCCCCGGCATCTACAGTCTAAAAAAAAGGCGCGTTCTCCAATCGCCCAACTACAAAGAGCTCGATAATTTCGACCTTCACCCTTCCCTTTCCCGGCTCATTAAAGTTCCCTTCTGGATCAACAATGATGCCAATATGGCTGCCTTCGGCGAGTTTAAATGCGGGGCGGGTAAGGGCGCTCAAAGTTTGGTCTTTCTGACAATCGGAACCGGCGTCGGCTCAGGAATCATCCTTGATGCCAATCTTTGGATGGGCAAATGCGGATATGGCGGAGAATTGGGACACATGATTGTTAACCCTGAAGGAGAACGGTGCAACTGCGGGAGCCGCGGCTGTCTGGAAACCGAAGTTTCAGCTTCCAGGATTGTGAAAAAATACAATGCCTTGAGAAAAACAAAAGTGAATATCACATCAGAAGAGGTTTTCCTTCGGGCTAAAAAAGGGGATGAGGATGCCCGTCAAGCTTTTGCTCAGGCCGGCTATTATCTGGGCATCGGACTGGGCACAGTCATAAATTTCTTGAACCCGGAGAAGATTCTTATTGGAGGCGCGGTCATGGCTGCAGGCGACCTGCTCCTGCGGCCGGCTATAGAAGAAGCACAGAAGAGAGCGTTCAAGGCGTCCTTCGAATGCTGTCAGATCGAAAAGGCAACCCTCGGAAACAAAGCCGGATTCATCGGCGCGGCCATGTGGGCCAAAGAGCAAGCCAAAAGAGCGCGATGAGCATCCCAAATTCATCTATGGGAAAAAGGCGGGCGATATTCATTTTGCTGCTTATCTTTCTTATGTGCTTTCTGGCCTTATATCCCTTCCGTTTTTTAGCCCAAACAGAAAGCCAAAAAAACCGGCTCAACCTGCTTCTGGTCACAATCGATACTCTCAGGACGGACAGGGTCAGCTTTTATAGCCAGAAGCATCTGAAGACCCCGAGCATGGACAGCCTGGCCTCGAGGAGCGTTGTTTTCGCAAGGGCATTTGCCCATACATCCACAACCCTTCCTTCGCATACGAATATTCTCTTGGGCTCTACTCCTTCTTATCATGGAGTTCATGACAACGCCAATTTTGTTGTCAGAAACGATTTCCTGACGCTGGCTGAGCATCTCAAGAGTTTTGGATATTCAACAGGCGCTTTTGTGGGCGGGTTTCCTCTTGACTCAAGGTTTGGACTCAATCAAGGTTTCGATATCTACGATGACAACTTCGGCAAGGCGGAGACAAACCTCCAAGAAGCGGCTGCCAGCGGCGGCGAGAGGAGAGCTCAGGCTGTCCTGGATAGCGCCCTAAAGTGGCTGCAGGAACAAAAGCCTCCCTGGTTTCTCTGGATTCATTTCTTCGACCCCCATGACCCTTACACACCGCCCGAGCCATTTAAAACTCAATATGCGTCCACCCTTTATGATGGAGAGGTCGCTTATGTTGACTCTATCATGAGAAATCTCCTCCGTTACCTAGAGGAGAACAGCCTCTTCGCCAAGACGCTGATTGTTTTTACGGGCGAGCACGGCGAAAGAACGCACGGCTATTTGGCTTACAACACAACGATCTGG
>CAZJXZ010000041.1:0-1469 GCA_964549955.1 uncultured Eubacteriales bacterium | reverse complement strand
CACGGCGAAAGAACGCACGGCTATTTGGCTTACAACACAACGATCTGGACACCGTTTTTTATTTCCTTCCCTGGCTTAGAGCACAAGGTGATACATCAAAATGTCTCGCACATCGACATCTTTCCTACGGTTTGCGACATTCTGCAAATCCAGAAACCGGCTTATCTTCAGGGCATGTCGCTTGCTCCTTTCCTCAAAGGGAAAAAAATTGACGAAAAGCCGATTTATTTTGAATCTCTCTCTCCTTATTGCAATATGGGTTGGGCGCCGATACAAGGATATATCGATAAGCAGGATAAGTTTATAGATTCTCCCCTTGCCGAGCTCTTCGACCTCGAAAAGGATTTTGACGAAGGGCGAAATTTAGCGGAGCACAAAAAATTAGACAGCTATAAAAAAATGCTCGACAAAATCATCCTGCTTCAATCTTCAGAAGAAAGACTCAAGGCCGAACAAAAGATGGATCGCGAGACGCAGAGAAAATTGAAAAGCCTGGGCTATCTGGCAAGCCTCCAGCCATCCAAAAAAATAGCGTTTACTGGTGAAGATGATGTCAAGGTTCTCCTCCCTTATCATAATAAATCGATGGATGCTTTGGAGTTTTTTCGTGCCGGAAAGACCCAGGAAGGAATAGAGGCCTTGAAGGAAGTCATCACCGCCAAAAAAAATGTGGGCACAGCCTACCTCAATCTAGCCTTCATTTACAGAGCCCAGAGAAGGCTGAGCGATGCCCTGACTGTCTTAAGAATGGGGCTTGAATCCCTCCCTGAAAACTATGATATCTATTTCCAGCTAATCACTTACCTTTATGAAGCCGGTCTGTTCGATGAGATCATCAAGGCTTTTGAGACAAACAGCTTTCCTCAAATCGAATTCGACCCGGTTATCTGGAATTATGCCGGGCTGGCCTACTGGAAAAAAGGAGATGTCCAAAAAGCAGATTCCTGCTATAAAAAATCTCTCTCCATCGACGAAAAATTCGCCGTAACTTATAACAACCTCGGAACCCTTCATTATTTCGCCTTCAGAAAGACCGGTGACCCAGATGCTTATCGCCAGGCAGTGCAAAGTTATAAGAAAGCCGTCGAGCTTGACCCGGCCTACAGCGCCGCTTTCCATGGTCTCGGCGTGACCTATTTTCAGTCAGGAAATTATGCCGGGGCCATTTTGAACCTGGAAGAAGCCCTGAAGCTTGACTCCAATCTAGACGAAGCTCTTTATTTTCTCGGATCAGCCCATCTCGCCAGGGGGGACGAATCCAAAGCCTATCTCTATTTTATGAAATATAAGAGCACGCCCTCTTTCAGCCTTCTCTCTCCTGAGGATAAAGCGCGAATCGAAGAAAAGATTGCCAGGTGCAAGAAGGATTGACGAGGAGCTTTTAGTGCCAATGCTTATTGTCGAAAATCAAGAAATAAAAATTTTCGATTTTGAAATAGACGTTGCAGCCGATGAATAATTGACTATAA
>CAZJXZ010000040.1:0-15914 GCA_964549955.1 uncultured Eubacteriales bacterium | reverse complement strand
TTGACTTCAATTTCTGCTGCCTGGGGAGTCATGATGATTCTTTCTTCTTTGTAGAGACCGGCATCACGAATGGATTGAATTTCTTTTTGTAGGTCTTGCTTTATCTTGCCATACATTGCATACCTCCTTTTTAGCCTTCAAACTATACCAAAAAATAAAACAGAGGTCTATATTTTTTCTGCTATTGTTTACTCTAAGCTGATGAGTTGTTATAATCTTGCCGTGAAGAGTTCAGGTTTTTTTTATTCGGAGCCGATTACCGAATATTTGACCAGAAGAATCAGAGTCGATAAGATTTACTTTCAAAGAAGGACAAGATTTCAATTTGCCGAGTGCTTTTATAATCCTTTTTTTGGCAAAGTCCTTTTTCTGGATAGTAAGATTCAATCCGCCCAAGTCGACGAATATATCTATCATGAATCCCTGGTACATCCTGCGCTCCTCACCCATCCCTTGCCCCGAAAAGTGTTAGTCATCGGAGGCGGGGAGGGAGCAACCTTGAGGGAAATTCTCAGACACGAGTGTATCAAGAAAGTCATCATGGTCGACATCGACAGAGAATTGGTCAAGCTCTGCCAAAAACATTTGCCTGAGTGGTCGGCAGGAGCCTTCTCCAATCCTAAGACGCGGCTAATCTTTGAAGATGCACGGCAATTTGTGGAGAAAGCAAGAAGCAAATTCGAGATCATCATCTCCGATTTGAGTGAGCCGGTCGAGGAGGGTCCTTCTGTTTATCTATTCACCAAAGAATTTTTTAAGAAGATTTCTGAGGCCTTAGAAGAGGACGGATTATTCATTCTTCAGGCTGGAAGCACAGACCCCGCTTATCATCAGTTTTTCTGCTCCTTGGTCAAGACAGCAGAAAAAGTCTTCCCTCTCGTTCGTCCCTATTGGGCTTTTATTCTCTCCTTCGGACAGCCCTGGGGCTTTGTGCTGGCTTCTAAAAAGTATGATCCTCTGGCAGCCGATGAAAGAGAGATAGCTCGAAGAGTCCGGGAGCGGAGAATGGCCAAGATGAGGTATTATCATCCTGGATTGCACAAGGGCTATTTTGCCTTGCCCCTTTATCTCACTAAAAGCTTGAAGAAGGGGAAAGTTTTAACCGACAAAAAGCCCTTCATCTGGAGAATATGATAACCCTAAAGAAAAAGCCAAAGCGAATTCCTTCAGAAAAAAAAGAATATCATAGTCCCTCAAGCGGAATTTTTTTTGAGGTCAAAAATCTGATTTACAGTGGCCGCTCGCCTTATCAAAAGATTGAAGTCATCGAGAACGAGCATTTTGGAAGAGTCCTGCTCTTGGATGGCCTGGTTCAAACTACGGAAAGAGATGAATTTTTCTATCATGAGCTGCTTGTCCATCCTGCTTTGGTCTGTCACCCCTCTCCTCAGGATATGCTCATCGTCGGCGGCGGAGATGGAGGAGCACTCAAGGAAATCCTTCGCTACCCGGTCAAGCGGGCTCACTTGGTAGAGATCGATCGTCAAGTTATCGATGTTTGCCGCAAGCATTTTCCTTGGCTTGCGCCTGCGCTCGAGGATAAGAGAGTGGAGCTTGTTGTTGCTGATGGCAAAGAATTCATCGATGGCGCCGGAAGAAAGTTCGATGTAGTTATCATTGATTCATCTGACCCTGTCGGACCTTCTGTCTCTCTTCATGAGATGAATTTTTACAATAGATTGAAAAAACGCCTTAATCCCGAGGCGATAGTTGTTGCTCAAGTCGGGTCGCCTTTCTATCACCCAGAATCGATCAAGACAAAGAGTGATTTTCTCAAGAAGCTCTTTAAAATTGTCTGCTTCTACTTAAGTCCAGTTCCGACTTATCCGGGGGGAATCTGGTGCTTTGTCTTTCTTTCGGATAGAATCAGCCCCGCCGAGATCAAAAGAAAACCTGCCACAGGACTTAAATATTACAACACAGAGATTCATCGCTCTGTATTCTCTCTGCCAGCTTACATAAAAGGTTTTGGAACCGGATATTGAGGTTATAAGGATACTGAAGCAAGGGCTGGAAAAACAAAGAGAGTTTGAAGCAGAGGGGAAAAAGCTTTCTTTATCTCGGGTAAAAGAGTAAAATACCGAGAGAATTTTCAAGGAAGAGAGGGCCGAGATGAACCATGATAAAAAACGTACTAAAGCCTGCAAACGGATTTTTAAATACGTGGGCGAGGCTATAAATAATCTTGAAAAAGCAAACACAGAAAACATGGAATGGCAGTTCATCCCAGGCGAGGTGTTCGAGGAAATCACCAGCGTCTTAGGTAAGGTTGGAGCAGAAGTCACCAAGAGTGAGGTTTAGATTAAAGCTTCCTTTTAGCCGCTAATCTTCGGTCCAACGCCAGCTATAAATCCAGGTCTAATAACCCAATTTTCCTTCAGCGTGCCGCCTGCTAAGGACTTTGAGCATATCCTTGGTCATTGCCGCTAAATCGTAAGCCGGCTTCCAGCCCCATTCTTTGCGTGCGGCAGAGTCGTCAAGAGATTTTGGCCAGGAATCTGCGATCTGTTGCCTGAAATCGGGCTTGTAATCAACGGTAAATTCATGGATATGCTTCTTGATCTCGGCTGCCAGCTCTCCTGCCGAAAAGCTCATGGCTGTGACGTTGAAGTCGGAGTGATGCTTGAGCTTGGAAAAATCTGCTTCCATCAAATCCAGGGTTGCCTTGAGGCAATCGGGCATGTACATCATCGGCAGCCTCGTGTCTTCCCTCAGATAGCAGGTGTATTTTTTATTCTTAACAGCCTCGAAGAAGATGGCCACGGCGTAGTCGGTTGTTCCTCCGCCAGGCAGCGTTTCATAGCTGATGATTCCAGGATAGCGGCAGCCGCGGACATCAAGTCCAAAGCGCTTGACATAATAATCGCAGAGGACTTCTCCAGCCACTTTGGTCACGCCGTACATGGTTTTTGGCCGAAGGATTGTCTCTTGAGGAGTGTTATCGCGGGGAGTCTCAGGACCAAAGGCAGCGATGGAGCTGGGAACAAAGACTCTGGTCATCTCATTCTCCCGGGCAACTTCGAGGATGTTGTACGTTCCGTTGATGTTCACATCCCAGGCGAGCTGAGGATTTTTTTCTCCGACTGCCGAGAGAATGGCCGACATGTGGTAGATGGTGTCGATCTTGTATTTTTTAACGACATCTTCGATCGTCTCTTTTTTACTGACATTGATGAATTCGAAAGGCCCAGATTCGCGCAGCTCCGTCTTTGGCTGGGTTTTATGTCCTGTGGCCAGGACGTTGTCGCTGCCGTATTTTTTTCTCAAAGCCATGGTCAGCTCTGAGCCGATCTGGCCTACAGCGCCCGTGACCATGATTTTTTTCATTTCTTTCGCCATTTTTCACCTCCGGATGTCTATGATTTCTTATTTTAAAATTGAGAGATTTTACTTATATCTTTCCCAAGAAAAGTTGTCAACTGGAAAAAGGAAAGAATCTTTTTCCGTGGTGAAAGATTTAAGAGGCTATCATAGATTTTACAAATTTGCAGAATTTGGTCTAAACTTATTGGGTAAGAGAGGCTGGAGATGAGCCAATGGAAAAAAGTTCCCCTGGTATTGGTTGCGATTTCAGTCATCATATTTTTTATGGCCCTGGCTACGGTCTTTTTTTGGCTGGCAAGGCTATCGGGAAAGACATACCCGAGGACAATCCCCCTTGATCCGTCCCTCTACAATGCCTTTGTTGTCCCTGATATTGTTCTCTCTCTTCTCTTTTTTATCAGCGCCTATGGCTTGCTCAGATTAAGGAAATTCGGATACACGGTCTCTTTGGTGGCCTTGGGCATGTGGCTCTTTGACTCTCTTCTTGTCTTGGGCATAACAAGATTGGAGCAAATCCGTTTGGTTGCTCCCAGCTTGCTCTTCATCCTGGCCGCGATTTTCTACATCTGGATGAAAAAGGAGCTTTTTGAGTGAATTTTGCTAAGATAAAAATAAAATCTTGCCTTCTTAGACTTCTTCTTATAGATTAATCAGTTTTAGAGCTAAAAAAATTTTGGCTTTAGGAGGGAAGAACATGGCTATAACACTTGATGGACATAGCCTCGACATCGAGAAAGTCGTCCAGGTCGCCAGGCAAAACGAGGCGATCGCTATCCATCCCGAGGCGATGATAAAAATAAAGAAATGCCGGGACCTTCTTGAAGATAAAATAAAAAAGAGAGAAATCATGTACGGAGTCAACACCGGCATCGGTGAGCTTTCAGAAGTCGTCTTGACTCAGGAACAGGTAGAGAGATACCAGAGATATCTAATTTACAGCCATGCTGCCGGTTATGGCAAACCCCTGCCGATCGATATCGTCCGGGCAGCTATTCTGAGCCGGATCAATTGCCACTGCCACGGTCATTCGGGCTTGAGGCCTGTGGTCGTAGAGACACTCAAGGAGATGCTGAACAAAGGAGTCACACCGGTAATGTGCGAAAAAGGGTCAGTGGGCGCCTGCGGCGACCTTTCTCCCATGGCTCAGATGGCCCTGGTGCTCATGGGGGAGGGCGAAGCCTATTACCAGGGGGAGAGATTGCCAGCAAAGGAAGCGATGGAGAGAGCAGGCATTCCCATTATTGTCTATGAAGCCCGCGATGGCCTGGCCACAATCAACGGCTCCAACGTGATTTGCGGAATGGGGGCTTTGGAGATTTACGATGCGGCGCGCTGGATAAAGACTTCCGAGATAGCTGCCGCCATGACCTTAGAAGTCCTTAACGCCAACATGAAAGCTTATGACGAGAGGCTGCATAGGATTCGAGGCTATCCTGGAGCGATGGAAGCCAGCGAGAATATCAGACGGATCACTGAAGGAAGCGAGCTTTTGGCTCGGAAAGGGAAGAAAGTTCAGGATGCCTACAGTCTGCGCAGCACTCCTCAAGTTATCGGGTCAGCCCGGGATGCACTCAAGTGGGCGCGCTACATGATCGAGGTCGAGCTCAACGGAGCTGCCGATAATCCTACTTTTTTTCCGGATGAAGACCTAGTCCTGACTGGAGCCAATTTTCAGGGAACTCCTCTGGCCTTTGCCCTCGAGCTATTAGGAATCGCTGTCACCACTGTCTCTGTCCTTTCCGAGAGGCGGACAAACAGGCTGCTGAATCCTAATCTGAGCGCGGGGCTTCCTGCCTTTTTGACAAGAGGCGCTGGCATGTTTTCAGGGCTGATGCTCTCTCAATACACAGCAGGAGCTTTGGTCTGCGAAAATAGGATCCTCTCCCATCCTGCAGCAACAGGCTCCATACCCGCGGCTGCTGACCAGGAAGATTTTGTCAGCATGGGTATGACCACGGCCCTCAAGACACAGCAAATCATCGACAATGCTCAAGCTGTGTTGGCTGTGGAGCTTATGGCCGGCGCCCAGGCTGTCGATTTTCGTAAGCCGCTCAAGCCGAGCAAGGGAGTCCAGGCTGCCTATGAAGTCATAAGAAAATATGTGGCTTATTTAGATGAAGACAGGCCTCTTTACGATGATATCAACACGCTGAAAGGAGTTGTCCACTCCGCGGAGATACTCGAGGCTGTCGAGCGCGCTGTCGGCAGGCTAAAGTAGGATGAGCTAGAAGATAAGCCTGAAAGCAAGCATCATCTTGTAGTGGTCTTGGAAAGGAAGACCGCTGGCAGGCCCTCGTCCTTCAAAGAAGATAGAGCCTGAAGTGTTGACTTTTCTGAAGATGTCAAACCCCAGATTAGCGATGACCTCTCCATAAGAATAATTTATGCTCTCCTTTAACTTGGTTGTCGCACCTCCTCCAACGCCAATAAAGATCGGGCCGAAATGGAAATTGAAGAGCGCGTCCACGATGTAGAAATATTTCCAGCCAGGAGTGTTAGAGATATAACCTCCGCCTCCGCCGAGTACAAAATCCAGCTTTTTGTGAATGATTCTATAGGCAAAACCGGCGCGGAGAGCAGTGTAGCCTATATAAGTGTCTCCTCCGCGGGCGGCCAGGGCCCCGATATCAAACAGGAAGAGAGTTTTTGCGGGTTTCTTAGGGTTGATCATCACTGATACTCGGGCAGGCTCGGATGTGCTCCCAAAGTCGTCCGTGGCCAGAGCGCTGATGGTGTATAAGCCTTCCTTATCAAATGATTTTTCCCAGGCAAATGGTTTTTCAGAATCTGTAAAGCGGTCAATGACATTCCCGGTTTCATCGCTAACCGTAAATTCAACCTTGATGACTTCTCCATCGCTGTCTGCTGAACCTGAGGCATCAAGGGCGATTGGCTCTTTCGCATATTCCTGAGTGGGTTTGCATTCCAGTTTGCTGACCGGCGGGAAATTGATGTAGACCTTGGCCTCACAAGGATTCTCAGAGGGCTTTCCTTGAACGTTAAAAGCTTTTCCTTTAAGAACATACTCACCTGGCTTGTCGAACGTCGCACTCCATTGCGCAGCATCAGGAGTAAACTTCTTTGTCTCGATTTTGGTTCCTTCCGGGTTGAAAACTTCGAGCTCCATGGATTGGGCATGTTGAGAGCCGCTCATATCCACAGAGATGGCATCGTTGAGGTTCGCTTTCTCAGGAGCGACTTTCAGCCCGCAGATGGCATCTTCAATTTTTATCTCTTTGACTTCTTCGGCAACAACCTTGGGAGCCTCTTTTGGCGCCTCTTTAAATCCGAAGCTGACCCTCACTCCGTTTTCGATACTCTCGACATAGTAAGGTGGAATTTCTCCAATCATATCAAAGACGACTCTGGCTGTATTGGGCTTAAACATTCCTGTTCTGATGGCAAGGACTCCTAAATAATTTACTTTATAAGAAGGGGCGGCGTTATTCTTCTGCAAGTTGATGAAATCCATCACCAGCCTGTTTGGATTGGTCAGCTCAAACTGGTGGCGGAATACGAAGATGTTGAAGAAAATTTTCACATCCAGTCTATCGGCTTCTTTAGAGATAAGAATTCTCTCCAAAACTCCTGTCTTTTTTGCAACTTCTTGTCCTCTTGAATAGGAGAGGATCATTAGGGAAAGAACAATTAAGATAAGGCATAGAAGGAATACAGTCTTTCTCTTCATCGTTCTCCTCCTTTATAAAGACATGTTTCTTTTGGAGCAGATATAACACAAGAAGAGAGGAATTGCAAGACTAAGCCAGCTCGATGGGAAATTTGCCAGCAAGGAAATCAACCGCTTGCTTCAGAGTTGTGTGTTTATGGTTGATGTCCCTCTCGTAATTGATGACAAAGCTGAAGACATCCCCTTTCAAGCCTTCGCAGAAGCAGAAGTATTCTTTTTTATCGGCATCAATCAAAAAAGATGATTCTTGGTTGTGGAAGGGACATTTCGCCAGATATTGGTTCTTAGTCCCTATTTTTTCCCCAGATATCCCGTATTCTTTGGTCAAGGCTAGGAAGTCGACCATCTTTTCAATCGCCTCCATCTTTTTGCTGAGCTCGGTATCAGCGTCCTGGATGAGTCTTAGGTGCCGAAGGACAGAAAAGAGCCCTTCTGCGCCGCATTCGCTGCAGACAATCGCTGCCTCTTTAGACTCGATTATTTTTTTGGTTCTATCCTCCTCGACTTCCTTGTTGAAAGAAAGGGTGAAATAGGGATTTTTTGGGTCGATATCCTTGCCGCATATTTTACATTGATTCATGCCCTCTCCTTTCATCTTGAATCTCTGTGAAAGATTCATAGTTTATTCTTTTGCATCAAAAAATCAAGAAACTGTCATTATTCATAAATAGCGGAGGGTTTTTGGCTCTCTTTCCAGATGAAAAATGATTATTTCCTGAAGAGTCTTTTTGATTGCCTCGAGCTCCTGGGGAGAGAAGGGCAGGGAGCCCTTTCCCGGAGGGGGATTGCGTTTGATCCATTTCATAAAGGCTTCCATTTCGAGCCTGACTTCTTCTTTTTTTTGAGGTGTGCACTGGCCGCAAAAGACACCATCCCTCTTCGGGGAGAGCCACCCAGGCTCGGTGAGAGGCTTTCGGCATTTTTTGCATTTTTTGAAATCAGGAAGCACGCCGTAGATCTTGAGAAGCCAGGCTTCGAAATATCGAGTGAGGAAGTCCAGGTCTCCACCGGCTTTGAGTGAGCGCAGAGCAGAAAGCAACAGCCGATAAAGGAGGTCATCTTTGGCATGCGAAGGCGAGAATTCCTCGATAAGCTCTGAGAAATAACTCAAGGTAAAAGCATTTTTTGGCTCATGCTGAACCTCAAAAAAAGATTCGATAAGGTCGCAATGACTGACGGTGACCAAATCCTTTTTTTCTTTTTCGTAATAGAAGGATTTGACCAGAGACAGAGGCTCCAGGCTGCTTCCGAAGCGGTTTCCGAATTTTCGAGCCCCTTTGGCGATTCCTCTTATGATTCCTTTTTCGCGTGAGAAAAAGACAACGATTTTATCCTGTTCGCCGACATGAAAGCTTCGCAAGACAATGGCTTCTGATTGTTCAAGAGGCATGTTTATTTATTCCACTTTCAGAAGTATTTTTCTCTGCTTATAAGAATAAGATATCCATTTTCTGCGGCGACGGCTGAGAGAGCATTCATGCGTCGATCTTACCTTGTCCCATCGTCATGGATAATAAGTCACGACGTGAAGGGATGTCAAGATATTAGGAAAAGCCTCCTTTTCTTGGAAGACTGTATAATGGCTAAAGATCTTTTTAAGGAAAGGAGATAAAATTCATGTTTCACATCGAAATGGATATGCACAAGAAGTTTTCGAGAGTTGAGATTATAAATGGAGAAGGTCAAGCTATTGATAAGAGAGTGTTGTTTCATCATGATCAGGAGAAGAACAAAAGGAACTCAGTGCTACAACCCGGACACCGGACCCTGGCAAACCCGCATCTGGGATCGCCGCAGTCAAGATAGCGCTCCACCGCTTCCTTGATGACTGGGCGAAAATATCCGTACTCCTTCTGGAATCGGCTTTCCTCTAATTAAGATTTTTAGTCGTCGTCCATGTTCCTGATCTTGAAACAGGAATGTAGAATTCTTTTCAGGAATATCATTCACCTGATTCTCTGACCGGGCAAGGCCGCATCTGGTGATTATTGAATTAATTTAAGGTATCTTTTGCCTTTGTCGAATGGATTCAAATATTCTGCAATGCTGATGTTTTCTTTCAATAGGTCAACGAATCCTCTTTTCTTTTTTGGGGAAAGGATTTCAACCTTAGGGCGAAAAATATCTGTCTCATTCTGCTTCCTGACCACAGCAATCCTTTTATCGCTCAAGGCAACGATGCTTTTAACCGGATAGACGCCCATCACTCTGAAGAATTTATCCAGGAGATCTGGGTCAAATAGCTTCCCTTTCTCGCCAGCCATTATCTCGTAGATTTTAAGAGGAGGGAAATTTCTTTTATATGACCTTCTCAGCGAGAGAGCATCATAGACGTCGCAAACAGAAACGATCAAGGACACAGGATGAAGCTTCTGAGGAAAGGAGACCTTGGGATAGCCTCTTAAGTCATATCTCAAGTGGTGCTCAAAGGAGACAATCACAGGCAGAATGCCCAGAGTATCTATGTACTTGAAGAGTAGCTCTGTCCCTAAAACGGTGTGGTGTTTTATGATTTCAAATTCTTTCTCATCCAACTTGCCTTCCTTCATGATGATTTTTCTGGAGATGAAAAGTTTGCCGATATCATGGAATAAGGAAGCAATCCCGATGTCGATAACGTCATTTTTTGAATAGCCTAACTTTGATGAAATAAACAAGGAAAGGATGGTCGTGTTCAGAAGATGAACAAAAGTGATGAGGTCTTTTCTTCGGAAAGTCGTCAGGTCCAAAAATTCCCGGTATATCCCCGCCAGATTTTCCAGAAAATTGAAGATATCGAATCTCAGCTCCAGATGATCAAGGTCTTTTTGGTCGATGATTACATCTAAATGATCTCGAACCTTTTCCAGGGAGTTCTCATACTGTCTTATATAGCTTCTAATTTTTTTGACTTTATTTTTGAGCTCAGGTGCAGGGGCTTTGATTTTCCCAACGGCGATGTTTTTTATTCCCTCGGAATGAAAATATTCCTCAGCATCTTGCTTAGCTTTTTCGCGGGGAGTCGTGAGGTAAGTGAGAAACTTGACCAATTCATCTCTCTGGAGGGATTGAAGAAATGAGATCCTCTCGATCTCCCGCTCCTGCAGGTAATCGATCAAAGGCCTCAGTTTCTGGCTCATGTCAAAGAATATATCGTGTTCAAAAGCCAGTTCGCCTTGAATAATACCGATGATAAGTTCCGGCCTGTCTTTGAGAATCTCTAACAGGCTGCTATAGGCTTTGTCTACAAATTCACTAAACTTAAGATGTTTAGTTGTATAGATTTTTGCAGCTTGGATGGCTGAGATGAAATCGGTTAAAGTCTCCTTGACCTTTTCACGCATTCCACTTATCTAGAACCTTTAATGCTTCTTTCCTTAAGTTTTTATTCCAGAAAAACTTCCTTTGGCTGAGGACCGTTAAGCTGTCTTTGGCCTCCTTCAATTCTAATTCCTGGGTAATTCTTACATTCTCGATGAGGATGCGGTTTTTAATGCCGCGCGGAGATGATACAGAAAAAAGCATTTCTATAGCCTTTTCTTTGGAACTCTTCTCCCTCATTAAGATTGTCAGGGCTTCTTTCCGCAAGCCGTAATCTCCCTTTTCTAAGATTTTCAAGAGAAATCCTTCATCGTATGTGGAGAAGTGTTGCATGGCTTTTAAGGCCCTTAATTTTGTTGGGCCAGTGCTAAAAGAAAAAATGAATTTCACAGATTCCAGCGATAAAGATGAATCCACATTTTCCAGGCTCTCCATGATTTTATGGAGAAATTCAGAATCTGACGATTTTTCCAATAAGTGCTTCTGGAAGAGATGCAGACTGTCCGTGTAGAGCAGGAAAAACGTCTTCAAGACCTGGGCATTAAACATGTTTTCTCTGAATATTTTATCCAGATAGGCCTTGACACTTATGAAACTCTTGCTCAAGAATCTTTTAAAATCAACAAAATCTTCAGGGGATCCACCCGATACTGCCTTGTCAATGACCAGATTTAGAATATTTTGACTGATTTCTGATGATAGGGATTCGCCAGTTAACTCGTTTTTTCTGTTCAAAACCTCAAGAAGATATTTGAGATACCCAAAGTCTCCCTCCCTGACAATATTCTCCCATTCAGCCTTGATGTTTTCTAAAATGGTGATCAAGCGCTTCTTTCTTTTTTCATAATCCAACATATTGAGCAGGATGTAGCGGTATTGTTTTCTTAAGTGATTTTGATCCAAAGTCAGCTCTTCAGAAAAGGAAAAGTCATTGAGAAGAGAGGAAAGCGTTTGACGATAGACTTCTGAGATGACATCGCTTGTGGGAGCCGTCAACAGGTCTTTAATTTTATTTCTGACCTTGGGAGTGTGACTGATAAGACTCTGCTCATGGAATTGCTTTGAAAATGAGTCTGCGATTTTTTTCTCTTCTCCCTTGCCAGCCAGCTTAGAAAAGACCTGAAAGCTCAATGTATTAAAATTGTCATCGGTCAAAATTTCCTCCAGAAGCGCGGAGGCGACATCGTCGGCATGCAAATCTTTAAAGAGCTTTTCTCGGTCCTCGACTCTGGTTTCCTTAAGAACCTCGGCATTTTTGATGATGGCTTTAAGCAGTTCTTTTGAGCATTTGCGGAGCTTTTTCTTTTCGATATCCTTGAGAGCGGCAAAAAATCGATCGATGTTTTCGAGCATTTCTACGTTCTCAAAGATGTCTTCAATCTTGATATGCCCGACAGTCCTCTCGAAATTGTCTGCGAGTTCAGTGATCTTTTGGGCATCTTTTTGCTCGACCGCTTCCTGCAGCAAGTAAGGCCAGATGTCTTTAAGCTCTTCGCCCTCGCCCTTCAATAGTTCAGAATAATCCAGCTCTTCCACAGCCAGGTGTGAAATTTTTTCTTCATCCAAAATATGCCGGAACCCTCCCGTTTCCAGAATGTCCTTTGGGGAGAGGTAGACTTTTGCCAGGAAAGTGTTTAGCTCTTCGACTGTGATACCTTCTCGGATTTCAATTGTTTTAATCTTGCGCAAATGAAAGTCACGGGCAATTTCTTTGTAGAGTATTTCCTTCTCAAAGAATTTTCCTTCCACGAAGAGGGAATGAGGGCTAAATCCGATTTTGAGAGGTGACGAGACCTTTAAGAGACTGTCGATTTTATTCCGAACATCCGTGACAGACTTTATGAAAGTCGGATGGTTTTCAGGATAGATAGAGGCATTTTTTATTGAGAGTTTCAGAGCTCGCAAAAAATCTCTTAAGGCCTCTTCCTTGTACATCGTCATTCCGTTCGAATCGTTACCTCCCAAGATGAATCATATTATCATAATGTTTGGAATCAACAAATTTATTTCTGCTCTTATTTATAGGAAATTCCTTTTCCTCTGCACTGGCTGAGCGATCATTCATGCGTCGATTTTGCTTCATCCCATCGTCATGGATGATAAATCACGACGTGAAGGGATGTCAAGTCGAACTGAGAATAGTGGGAGGCGGGCTCAGAGGGCGCGGGGAACCTCAAAAGCGCCAGAAATCCTCTGGAAATCTTCTATGCTGCTTCTGAAGGGGTTTCCGAATTTTCGAGCCCCTTTGGCGATTCCCCTGATGATTCCTTTTTCGCGTGAGAAAAAGATGACGATTTTATCCTGTTCGCCGACATCGAAGCTCCGCAAGACAATGGCTTCTGATTGTTCCAGAGGCATGTTTATTTCTGCAATAATTTTTATCCCAGGAAAGTTAGTCCAAGGCTCTTGATTTTTTTACTGAGCTCCTTTTTTTCAATTTTAAGTTCAGAAGCTGTTTCTTGGAGGTCCCATCTATGCTTGATCAAGGCTCTATGGATATATTCCTTTTCGAATTTTAACCTCGCTTGTTTCAGAGACACATGACCAGCCAAGCCTGGCGCCGACTGAGGCTCTCTCGATTCGACAAGGAGCGAGAGGTGTGAAGCCTTGATTTCTTCCTCCTGAACCATGATCACAAATCTTTCGATGACGTTGATCAGTTCACTGACATTCCTTGGCCAAGAATAGTTGATAAAAGCCTTCATGGCTTCCTTACTCATCGATTTTTTCTTTTTTCCATTTTCAATCGAGAAACGTTTCAAGAAATGGTTGACGAGGATTGGAATATCTTCCTTCCTGTCTCTCAAGGGAGGGATGAAAATAGGGATAACATTCAGCTTTGAGAAGAGGCCCTCTCTGAATTTTCCCTCGGCGATGAATTCTCTCAGGTTTTTGTCTGTGGCGGAGATGATTCTTATATTCAAAGAGATGAATTCACCTGAACCCAGAAGGTCAAACTTCTGGTCTTCGATAATTCTGGCTAGTCTGGTCTGGACCTTTAAGCTCATATGATCAATCTCGTCAAGGAAGAGCGTTCCCCTGTCTGCCATGAGCAACTTTCCTTTTTTGTCCTTGAGAACATGAGCAGAGCTTCCTTTGACATAGCCGAAGAGTTCATTTTCGACGAGGTCCTCGGGAACGGCTGCAAAGTTGATGGGGATGAATCTCTGCTCCTTCCTCGGACTCTCCAGATGAATCAAGCGGGCGACAACTTCTTTTCCCGTCCCAATCTCCCCGCAGATGAGAACTGGGGCATTGGCCGGAGCGGCTCTCTTTATCTTCTCTTTGATTTTCTGAATGGCGGGACTTTTTCCGATGAGATGATACTTAGCCTTTATTTTTTCTCGAAGCTGGATATTTTCTTCTTCTAGCTTTTTTTGCCTCAAGGCATTCTTCACAGTCAAGATCACTTTTTCTAAGGAGAGGGGCTTTTCTAAAAAATCATAGGCTCCGAGTTTCGTGGTGGCGACGGCAGTCTCTATGGTGCCGTGGCCCGAAATCATCACCACCTGAGAATTCTGATTCATGGCTTTAATTTTTTTCAGAAAATCAATGCCGCTCATTCCAGGAAGCAAGATATCGAGGAGAATGAGGTCAAAATCTTGCCTGCGCAGCAGCTCGAGTGCCTCCTCGGCCGCATCGGCCGTTTTGACCGCATAGTCTTCATCTTCCAGAATTCCTCTGAGGGAAGACCTGATGCCGGCTTCATCGTCGATGACTAGAATTTTTTCTTTGTTCATCCTGGAATATGAATAATAAACTTTGCACCGTGAGGCTCGTTGGCTTCAACGGAGATCGAGCCATTGTGTTCGCTTATGACCTGGTTGACGATGGCTAACCCCAGGCCGGCTCCCTTCTTTTTAGTTGAAAAATTGGAAAGAAAGAGCTTATCCATGTCTCTGGCTGAGATACCGGGGCCGGAGTCAGCGATTTCAATCTTCAGATTCCGAAGTTCGCTGTTGAAAGATGTCTGGATCTTGACCAATCCTTTTTTGTTCATGGCGTGGATGGCATTATCGATGATGTTGATGAAAACCCGTTTCATTTGGTCAGGGTCGGTTCGGATCGAAAGGGGAACGTCGGGTGATAGGTTCAGCTCAAATTCAACTCCGTTGAATATTCCCTTGAAGAGAGAGACTGTCTGCTCGATGATTTCATGGATGTTTACTGATTGGATATGGACTTCGGGCATACGGGCAAATTTCGAGAATTCATCGACCAGAGTTTTAATCGCTCTCGTCTCTTGGACAATAGTCTTTGCCCCTTCTTCAATGGCTTTGTCATAATCTTTCTTGTTTTTCTTCATTTTCTTGATGATTCTCTCGGCAGAGAGCTGGATGGGTGTCAAAGGATTTTTAATTTCATGAGCCACCATCTGGGCCGCTTCTTTCCAGGCGGCGATTTTTTGAGCTTTTATCAGCTGGGTGAGGTTCTCGAGCACGACGATCAGACCCGAGAATTGATTGTTGGCTTGTTTTAACGGAGACAAGGCTAAAGAAAGTGTCATGTTCTGACCGTCCAAGTTTATGTTTATTCCTTTGCCAGAGAGTGGATATTGGCTTTGAATTCCCTTTTGAATGTTTTTTACGAGTTCTTCATAGCGGGGATGGCTGAAGACATCTTTGTAGCTTTTCCCGATGTGATTTATCTTGGGCAAGCCCAGCATTTCTTGGACAGAAGGGTTGAGGGTCGAGATCAAACCCTGGGAGTCGAGGCTGATGACTCCGGTGGTGATATTGTTCATAATGGTCTCGATGTACTGCTTTCGAGCTTCGAGCTCCGATGTCTTTTGGGCTATTTTTTGCTGACTTTCCTTTAGGTCAAAAATCATTTGGTTGAAAGAATCGATGAGGATTCCGATCTCGTCCGAAGCAGGGTCTTCGACCCTGATTCCGAGGTTTCCTTTAGAGACTTCTTTTGTTGCCTGGGCCAGCTTCTCGATCGGCACGGTGATTGTCTTGGCGAGATGGAAGCCAATCCAGCTTGCGGCAAAGATAATCAGAAGGGTGATAAAGCTCAAAGTTATAAAATAGAAAGTCTGCAGGGGGTTTCTACCGGCTTTCAGCTGGCGGTATCTTTCGACATAGGAGTAGATGCTGCGGATTCTCTGGGTGTAATTCTGAGGCATGAATTTTCCAGCAACAACAAGCATCCTCCCCATATCAGGGACATAAAAGAAGACGCCGCGGCGGATCATCTCTCCTTTTCCCATCAGGTCTGTGCTGTTCAATGTTTCACTCAGGTCGGAGGTCTTGATTCTCTCCGAACTAAGTTCTTGGTACTCCTGGAGAGGAATGTTCAGGCTGAGCAGGGAAAACAGTTTTTCATAACCCAGATAGACACCAATCTCGTCCAGCTTGTATTCGGCCAGCTTTTCTTTGACGAGTTCCTTGATATGTAGCTGGTTTTCCGAGTTGGCAAGCTCTTGGCTCTTGATGGCCTTGCTCAATTGTCGGGCATAGTGAAGAGTGATTTCTGCCGTGTTCGACTGGAACTCATCAGCCAGCGTTTTGGTATTGTCCATCAGCCTGTCCAGGGGAGTCTTGAACCACTGCTCAATGTTGCGGTTGATTAAATCGCTGGCAAAGATGAAGAGGAGAAG
>CAZJXZ010000039.1:0-15981 GCA_964549955.1 uncultured Eubacteriales bacterium | reverse complement strand
TTGGTGATTATTCCCGCCACTTGAGGGCCTTGAAGCGGGGGTCATTCCGCAGCGAATCCAGGTCCGGGTCCTTTTCGACCCATTCCTTGTGGGCAAAACCCGCCTTGACCGCTGCTTCCAGGCACTGAATGGCCTTGGTGTGCTCTCCTTCGAGGGCAAACAGACAGGCGACATTATACTTAATTCCGGCATCATCCGGGTCGATGGCTACGGCGCGTTCAGCCCATTCGATACCCGCCTGACGTTCACCCAGACGGCAGAGAGATACGGCACCTATGGTGAAGGCACGAGCATCATCGGGATTGAGCTCCACGTGCTTTTCGACCGCCCTGAGCGCCAAGCGGTAGCCCATGAGCGCTGCCTCGGTGTTCCCCATGGCCTGGTAGCTCTGTGCTGCGAAGAACCGAGCCTCATGGTGCTCGCGGCCCTGGCAGGCTTCTTCGAACAGCCTTGCGGCCTGAGCAAATTCGCCACGCTGGAAACAGGCTCGGCCATAGAGATATGGAGTTTGTGCCTGGCCAGGGTCCATTTTCATGGCAGCTTCAAACTCGACCTTGGCTTCATCAAATTTGCCCATCAGCCAGAGAGTGAAACCCCGGGCTGCGTGGCCCTGCGCCAGTTCAGGGTCAAGCTCGAGCGCGCGGCTGCTGGCCCGGTCGGCCTCAGCCAGATGCACGTCGCCCGACTCTCCGTAATAGTGAACCAGCATGGCGCAGCAGTCGGCTATTCCGGCAAAGGCAAGCGCATACTGAGGGTCGACCTCGGTGGCCTTGACGAACATCTGACGGGCATATTGAAGGCTTTTGCGCCGTATTTGGTGGAAGAAGCGGCGGCCGCGGAGATAGTAGTCATAGGCATTGGAATCTGTGGTCGATGTCCTGACCAGAGTCTGCATTTCGTTTTCGCTAAGGATGAGCTGCAGAGCGCGAACCACGTTCTGCGCGATCTCGTCCTGGATGGCAAATATATCCTGGAGTTTCTTGTCGTAGCGCTCTGACCATAGATGGTATCCGCTGGCGACATCGATCAGCTGGACTAATATACGCAGATTGTGGTCGGAGCGGCGGACGCTCCCCTCGAGCAATGTCTCGACATGGAGCTTGCGGCCGATTTCCCAGACATCTTCCTTACTATCTTTGAAGGCCAGAGTCGAGGTGCGAGCCGCAACGCGCAGCCCTTTTACTTTGGTCAAAGCGTTGATAATCTCCTCGGCCATCCCGTCGCAGAAATATTCCTGTTCACGGTCGGCGCTGAGATTGGAAAAGGGAAGGACGGCAATAGAGCGGGTATATTCCTTCTTTCGCCCGAGATACTGCACCCGTCCTGAGACGACTGCTTCCAGCGTGTAACGCAGGTCGGCGCCCAGGTCGTCGGCGTGCTGATAGCGCAGCTCTCGATTCTTGTTGAGGAGTCTGAAAACGATCCGCTCCAATTCCAGGGGAATATTGGAGGAATATTCAGCCATGGGGAGAGGCTCTTTCTGCAGGATGGCTTGGAATGTCTCCTTAAGATCCCTTCCAGCAAAAGGAGGCTTGCCTGTGAGGATTTTATAGAGAACAACGCCGAAGGAGAAGAGGTCGGAGCGGGCATCCGCAGCCATGCCCTGGATCTGCTCAGGAGACATGAAGTCGGCAGTCCCCGAGATCAGACTCTCACCAGGAGTCCGGTCTTTTTTCTGGACCACGGCCAGTCCAAAGTCCACTATTTTCGCCCGGCCCAGGCGGCTTACAAGAATATTGGAAGGCTTGATGTCGCGGTGGATGATTCCGTGGCTGTGAGCCTCGGTCAGGCCATCGCTGATCTGGATGGCCAGCTCAAGGACTTCCTCCACAGTAAGCCGCCGGTTGGCGATATAGTCATCAAGGGATCCGCCTTCGACATGCTCCATGGCGATGAAAGGCAGGCCTTGGTATTCACCGATCTCATGGATGGTGACGATATTGGGATGATTGAGTTGGGCGATGGCCTGGGCTTCGCCTTGAAATCGTGACCGCCACTTTTGATCCTGGCAAAGATGCCTGGAAAGAAATTTCAATACGACCTTTCTATTCAAGTCTCTGTCATGAGCGAGATAAGCGACTCCTGTCGCACCGAAGCCGATCACGTTTTTGATAACGTAATGGGCGATGACAGTCTCAGCTGGAAAGAACTCGGCTGTCCCTGTCTGCTCTTTAGTTTTTGACATTCGGCACTCTCTTCGGCAAATTAAATATACGTAAGATTAAAAATTAGAGTTTAAAATGATACAAACCATCGGTCCCAAAGTCAATCAGTCTCAAGGAATTCGCTAAGCATGAAGAACATGATAAGTTCTTTGCTTATCGGAGAAATGACGGCCGGAAAGAACGCCTGGGCCGGATCAAGCAAAAGAAATAGGGATAGACTTCTTCTTAAGTTCATCAATAATTCTTGCATCTATCCAGTAGATGTCGCCGTATAAACGTTAAGCAGAATTCCATACAATTTTCCCTAGACACGATTCAGGGAGCAAAGACTTCAGGTTTCAAGTCCGGCTATTTCTGGCCAAGATTCTTATCCATGCTGATGCGGACAGTGTATTCCCCTTTGATAGGCATTTTCTCGGCTGTGAGCAAAATACGATAAATCTTATCGCCCCAGGACGAGCGAAGCCTATCATCATCGATAGGGATGGTCTCGATGTTCGCTCTAAAAAAGCCTTTATCATAACGGATAGAAAGAGATGAAGCCTTCAGATTCTCAGGATTCTTCAGGATGATTCGGCCTTCTTCCACCAATTCCGGCTGCCGCCAGCTCATGAGCGTAAGCAGAAGAGGCTTTTCAATTTTCCGGAGTGCGTAGCGCTCCTCCAGGATAACCTCGCTGCCCCGCACGAGCCTGAGCGTCCGCTTCCAGGACGCAACTCCGGCTTCCTCCGGGTAAGCTTTGGCCAGGTCTAAACTGAACGTGGTTTCCTTGGGATTGCTATTATAAAGGACATCGCGCGCCTGGAACTGCCGCCCGTTCTTTTGCATTTCTCCGTTGATTGTCGGAAGGTTATGAAAGCCGGACTGCATCGTCCAAATTTCATAGCGGCGAGAGCTGAAGGTTTTGGCTGTGTAGGTTTCCACGCCGACATCGATCAATGCCGGAAAGCCGTCAGCATAGACGATAAAATTCCCGACATCGTTATGGTTGTGGCTTTCATCGTTGTGCCCGCCCTTGGCTGCAAGGTAGAGGCTGGCCGCAGACCCCTGCTGTGACCGTGCGGCCATAACCTGAAGTTCAGGGAGCCAGATGTCCTGCCATAAAGGCTCCTTGGGCGGCGCGCTCAAAAGCTCTTCAAGCTGGAACAAGGCAGGTAGAATCCTTCCCAGAGCTCCAAAGCTTCCTTGCAGGGCATCTTTGCCCAGCTGTTGTTGTTTGGCCAATAACGCTCCGAATCCGGCAAGGTCCTGGTCGCCGATGCTTCGGCCGAAGCGAAAGATGAGGCTGGCGCTGGCATTTAACTTGGAAGCCGCATCAGCAAAGTTGATATAGTAGCGGTCGTAAATATAAGCGCGGCCGATGTAGCGGGCAATCTCTTTGATCAAGGCCTGGTCAAAGACATTTATCTGGCCTTGAGAGGTGCTGTGCAGAAGCTCAAGGCAATCGTAGAGCGAGCCGCCAGCCCGGTCCCAATAGCCTGGCCCTTCGTCGCAGCCTCCGTCTGCTGGGTAGGCGCCGAGGAAACGGTCAAGGCAGCTTAAAATCTTTTGGACGGATTGGATTCTTTTTTCCGCGTCGCTTTTGAGCAAAAGAATAGCAGCCAGCCAGTTGGAGCAAATCCATGGCGTCCAATTATTGAGCCTCTGGCCTTTCACACCCATCCACCAGAAATCGTCGCGCTCCAGGTTCACGGCAAGGATGCGGCGCTCGACCTCGTAACGAATGCGCTCCCGGACAAGAGGCGAGAGCTTGTCCAGCTGCTCGCCGAGCAGGTAATCCGTCCAGGCCAGGAGCATTCCGGTTTCTGCGGCAAAAAGGTCTACGGTCGGCTCGAAGACATCTGGAAGGCCAGGGCCTTTTTTTTGAGCGCCGACATGGGCAGGAACACCCCAATAGGTCTCCTCGCAGATTGTCCAGATTCCATCCATTATCTCGTCCAGGAAACGGCCTTTGCCCTCCATGCATTCGCCCAGGACGAGCTCAGCGAGCTTTGTCCGGCGTCCGAAAGAGACAGCCTCGTAGCGGCTGCGGTTGCCGTTGCGGACAAAATCCAGGAAGAGCGAAGCCCTTAGCGTTTCCCAAATGCTGCCGAGATGACTTTCTGCCAGACGGGTATGAGCTGCACGAACAGCTTCCGGAAGCCTGAGCCACTGCTCCCGCTCAGAAGCTTTCGGGAATGGATGCCAGGCGTCGGCCGGAAGAAGAAGTTCTTTAAGTTTTTCAGGAGGGAAGGCTCCGCTCAACATCCCAGGCTTTTGTTGAGCGGCTGACACTCCTGTTAGAATGAAGACCGCTGAGAGAATAAGAAGCCTTCTAGCGCTTGATCTCATTTTTCGCCTCCAGCCTGAGCCATAGTACTTACACTTTGTGTTGCCTCTTTGATTCCCGCTCGTTTTTTCATTAATATATCAGTCAAAAAAGAATGTCAAAGATGGACGAGCGGCTGCCCATCGCATCAGAGCAAGCCCAAAAATTCCGGCGTGGGTTTCCTCTGATCGAAGCCCGTGATTCAAAGGCTCTTGAGGCAGAACGCCAATTTCTGCAGGAGGTTGATAGTCGGCCGCGTTTTTGGCAGAGATGGCGCAGCTATTGGGCTCTGACCGGTCCTGGCTGGGTGCAGAGCGCCCTCACTCTTGGCGCCGGTTCTGCCGGCTCTACAATCCTTGCCGGCTCTCTCTTCGGCTACAAACTTCTTTGGGTGCAGCCGCTGGCCATGGGCCTCGGCATCGCCATGTTTGCAGCCATCGGCCACCAGACTCTCATCACCCGCACCCGTCCCTATGATGTTTTCTGGAAGATTCTTCACCCGGCGCTCGCTCTGCTCTGGGGATTCAGCGTGCTTCTGGCCTCGATTGTCTGGCAGTTTCCTCAATATTCATTGGGGACTGCGGTTTTAAAGGATATCTTCAACGTCTTTGGCCTTTCCTTAGGAAAGGTGCCTGCGGCCCTGCTCTTGCTTGTTGGCTCGACTGCTGTCTGCTGGAGCTACGGCAGAGGCAGCCGCCGCGGCATCCGCAGCTTCGAACGCGTCCTCAAATATTTTCTAATCTTCATGGTCTTTGCCTTCGGGCTCGTGGTCTTGAAGACAGGTTTCCGTTTGCCGGAGATGCTTAAAGGATTTTTTGGATTCTATGTTCCGGGAAGCAGGGAAGGGATTTCAATCGTGCTCGGCCAGCTCGGCGCTGCGGTCGGCGTCAACATGACCTTCCTCTATCCCTACACCCTCCTCGCCCGGGGCTGGAGCCGTGAGCATCTTCGCCTGAAAAATTTTGACCTGGTAGTATCGATGTTCCTTCCCTTTGTGCTGGCGACAAGCTTTGTCACCATGGCCTGCGCTAACACGCTTTATGTCAAGGGAATAAGGGTCAAGGATGCTGTGGATGCCGCTCATGCCCTTCAGCCTCTGGTCGGCCTTACAATCGGCCGCATCGTTTTTTCCCTTGGAATCTTCAGCATGTGCTTCACGACCATGGTCATCGAGATGCTTATCTCCGGATTTGTGCTCAGCGAAATGTTCCGCTTCGAACTCCATGGAAAAGCCTACCGTGCCAGCACCATGCTGGCTAACGTCGGCCTGCTCGGCGCCTTTACGGCTGTTCCCTTTTGGGTGCCAGTGGCCACTTCCTCTTTCAATTTATTGATGATGCCTGTTGCCTATATCTGTTTCTTTATTCTCCAGAACAAAAAAAGCTATCTGGGGCAGGATGTGAGCAAGGGCATCAAAGGCACCATCTGGAACATCATTCTTATTCTGGCTGTCCTGGTCGTGGCCGCAGGCGCAATAGCTAAGATTATCTTCTTATGATTATCTGCGATTAAGTTATGATTAAGGAAGTCAAAAAACTAGGCCGACCAGGCACTGACGGCTTTCTCTGCTCTTAATCCATGGTCGAGTGCCGGAAGCTCAGCTGATAATATCTCTTCCAAAAAATTTCCTTAAGATGGTTGTTGCCAGGAAAACGCGAGATCAGTTATGAAAGAAAGATAAGCAGAGGAATAAGAAATTGCCTGCAGGTCAAGCGATGATGATTAAAGAAACAAACTGCAGGCTTTATAGATAAGACCTCCGCAGAGAGCAGACATGGGGATGGTTAAAATCCAGGCCTAGACGATTTTTATCGTCACCTGCCATTTGACTGAAGCCATGCTCTTGGCTGTACCCACGCCAGCCACGGCCCCGGTGATGACATGGGTGGTGGAAACAGGCACGCCTAAGTGTGTAGCCATGAAGATGCTCGTCGCGCTGGCTGTCTCAGCGCAGAAGCCGTCAATCGGCCTCAGCTTGACAATCTTTTGGCCCATGGTCTTGACGATGCGCCAGCCGCCGGTTAATGTCCCAAGAGCAATCGCTGTATGAGCGGAAAGAACAACCCACAAAGGAACATGGAATGTTTTCAAGAGCCCGCCTGAAAAGAGCAGGCTGGAGATAATGCCCATTGTTTTCTGGGCATCGTTGCCGCCATGGCCAAGGCTGTAGAGAGCGGCAGAGAAAAGCTGCATTCTTTTTGACCAGACATTGATGACGCTGAGCGGCTTCTTGTGAACCAGCCAGGTGGTGGCAATCATCAGCAGGTTGCCGATGACCATGCCCTTGACCGGTGCCAGGACGATGAAGACCAGAATCTTGACCCATCCTTTGATAATCATCACTTGGAACCCTGCCTTGGCCACAGCCGCCCCCAAATATCCGCCCATCAGGGAGTGTGAGGAACTTGAAGGAAGGCCCAAATACCAGGTTAAAAGATTCCAGCTGATGGCGCCGATCAGACCTCCGAAGATGACCACAGGGTCAACGACAGAAATATCGATCAGCCCTTTGCCGATGGTCCTAGCCACCTCGGTGCCGAAGATGAGGAAGGCAATGAAGTTGAAAAAAGCAGCCCAGATGACTGCCTGCTTCGGACTCAAGACTCTGGTGGAGACAATCGTAGCTACAGAATTGGCCGCATCATGGAGGCCGTTTGTATAGTCGAAAACTAAGGCGAGGAAAACGGTGAAAATGATGAAGAGGAGAGTCCAGCTGGCCATCCTCAGCCGCTTTTGACCACGACGCCTTCGAGGTGTTGCTGACCTTCTGGAAGACGTCCATGATGAATTCCAGAGTCTCCAGGATGTCTTTCCATTTGATGATTATTATCGGGTCATTTTCTTCTGTAAAGAGCTTACGAAGGGCCTTCTCGTAGGCCAGGTCGCCTTCATCTTCCAAACTGTGGATGTCGAGGATGAGCTTGCAGATGCAGGTTGTCAGCTTTTGACGCTCGAAGCATTCCTTCAAAAGATTATTGAGGGCATTTGTCGCGCTTTCGATGAGCTTGGCAAATTCATCAATAAATTCTTTTTTCTCGGACATTTCGAAGAGGTAGATGTTATGGATGCTGTGCTCCAGGAGGTCGATGATATCATCCAGTTCATGGACCAGCTGATAGATGTCCTCCCGGTCAAAAGGAGTGATGAAGCTCTGGTTGAGGAGACTGATGATTTGATGGGCTTTGGCATCAGCCTTGTGCTCAATATCCTTAGCTTTTTGCCAATAACTCGCAAAATCGCTAAATTTGCCGGCAAACTCCTTGAAAATAATGGTGACTTCATGAAGACAGACTGACATCTCCTTGAAGTGGTCGAGGAATGCGGGCTATTTGGGAAGTAAGAACTTCATCGTTGTTCTTAAGAGTTCAATCATTATAATAAAAAGGCATTTATTGCAAGCAAAAAAAAGGCCAATTTTACCCTCATCTGGGGAACGTGAATCGGTTCCACCTCTGAGTAATCGCTGGGGCAAAAGCTTCGTGCTTTCGAACCACTCTGCCTGAGCCTTCCCTATGGTTTTCTAAACACTTAGCCTGATCCATTCATAAAAAGGACTTGCGGATGCTTCCGATTTTATACAAGAGCTTGACAAAATTTAGTTTCTCCTTTAAATTGACTAATTAGTTGAAATTCGACTAAGGAGTCAAAAATGGGGATAAAAGAACGCCGAGAGAGGGAAGAGCAGGCACGGCTCTCTTCCATTTTGCATGCCGCCGAGAGTGTCTTTGCCGCGAACGGCTATTACCAAACGCGGATGGAGGACATAGCTGAGGCGGCAGAACTGGCGAAAGGAACTCTTTATTATTATTTCACGAGCAAAGATGAGATCTACCTTCAGCTCTTGGAGCGGGAATCCAACAGGGTCCTCCAGGAGGTCAAAACCAGGGTCTCGGAAAAGGCCTCTTTTTCGCAAATCCTGCGGGAGACTATTCATTTCTACCTTGAATATTTTGAGCAGAATCACAGCTTCCTGAAGATCTTTTTTCCCTGCATGTGCGGCATCGTCCGTTTCGAAGACCACCAGCTTCTCAGGAAATCGACCATGAACTTCGAGCATCATGGAAAATTCATCAGGCAGGCCTTGGAGAAAAGGATGGTCCTGGAAGAATTGCCCTTTGACCTTGAAAAACTGATGATGTTCATCCGCACCCTTCAGATTGGAATAGGCATGAAGCTGCTCGAGGGCAATAAGACTGAAGCTGAAGCTGCCGCAGACTTTTTTCTTGGACTGATGGAAAAAGTGATGGAGGACTTATGATGGACAGACAATTATTAAAAGTCCTGTTTGCGACGTCGGTATTAAGCCTAACGGCATCTGCTCTCCTGGCCCAAGAAAAGCTCACTCTGAAGGAAAGCATCGACCTGGCCTTGCAGCGAAGCGAGCTTATTCAGATTGCCAGCGAGTCTGTTACCGGCGCCGAGCTTAAGGTCAAAGAGAATAAAAGCCTTTATTTCCCTCAAGTTAATGTCTCAGGCACTTACACCCGCATCAGTCTCATCAGCGAGATGAAGTTCCCCTTTAACGGCGAGCTTAGAACTTTTAAATTTGGAACCCCCGATAACTATAACCTGCGCGCCTCAGCCGTCGAGCAGGTTTTCAACTGGGGAAGAACACAAAAGACTGTGGAGATGAGCCAGGCCGGCCTGGAATTGGCTAAAGATAGCGTTTCCTTGACTCGGCAGGTCGTTGCCTTCCAGGTCGTTCCTCTCTTCTACGGAGTCATCTTTTTCAGGGAAGCGATCAAAGTCCTGGACGATAACATCAGGCTTTTCGAGAAAAGGCTGGAGATCATGAATGAACGCTACAAAGCAGGCTTGGTTTCGAGCTTCGATACCTCCACTCTTCAAGTCCAGATCAGCGTTCTCCGCGCTCAGAGACTGGACTTTGAGAACAGCATCCGCAAGCTCACCCTGACCTTTAATTCGCTGGCTGGGAGAGACCCTGCAGCAGCTTTTGACCCGGATGGAGAGCTTGCTTTCCAGGCCGGCACATGGAGCAGGGAAGAGCTTTTGAAGGAAGCGATGGCCAACAGAGTTGAATTCCAGCAGATCGAGCACCAAGAGGTATTAAACAAGGCAAGCCTTGACCTGGCCAAGACAGGAAACAAGCCTACGGTAAACTTCAGCTTCAATTATGAATTCCGGAACGGCTTCATGCCCGAGATCGAGAAAATCCGCGGCAACTGGTCTGCGCTCCTCTCCGTCTCTTATCCTGTCTTTGATGGCTTCAGGGTCAGCACCCAGGTGGCTGAAGCCGAGTCAAGCCTCAGAGCCGTCCAGATGAGAAGGGCTGAGCAAGAAAGGACAGTTGCCCTGGAGGTCGAGGCTGCGCTCTGCGACCTTAGGACCATCGAGCAAAAAATCGAGGTCGAGAAATTGAAGATTAAACAGGCCGAAGATGCGCTTAGAATCGCGGAAAACCGCTACGAGCAGGGATTCCTCAGCGCCACGGACCTCATCGAATCGCAGAATGCCCTGGAGGGAGCTCGTTTGAATTATCTGCAATTAACATACGGCTATGTTTTGGCCGAGTACAGCCTTTACCGCTCCTGCGGTCGAAAGATTTCGGAGTGAATAATCGAAGGAGAGGAAGACCATGAAGAAAATCATCGTCATTCTATTCTGTGTTGCCCTTGCTGGACTCATCGGCTTCAGGGCTTACAAGAATTATTCAGCCAAGAAAAAAGCTATGAACCAGCCTGTCGAAGAAAAAATCATTCCAGTGGAGACGACTGTTCCCCGTGCTGTGGAAATCACGGATAAGATCAAGGCCTCGGGAAATCTCCAAGCCGACTCTGAGATCACTCTCTACTCTAAAGTGAGCGGCAAGGTCTCCAAGAGCCTGGTCAAGATGGGAACCGTTGTCCAGCCAGGCCAGGTGGTGGCCATTGTTATTCGGGACGAAGTCGGCTATGAGTTCAATCCTTATGAACTCAAGAGCGATGTCAAAGGGATTGTGGCCCGTCTCCTTCAAAACCCAGGAGCAGCTGTCAACCCCAACGTTCCCCTGATGACTATAGTCGATGTTGACCTGGTTAAAGCTGTTGCCGCCGTGGATGAGAGGAAAATCCGGCATATCCAGATTGGCCAGCCAGCGCAAGTCAGGCTCGAGGCTTATCCCGGTGAAGCCTTTCAAGCCCGGGTGACCAACATCAGCCCGCTCTGCAATCCCGTGAGCAGGACAGTGGATATCGAGGTCAGCATTCCCAATGCCCAACATCGGCTCAAGCCCGGAATGTATGCCGAGGTGGAATTGACGGAAAGCAAGCGCACCTCGATCGTCGTCCCCCTGGCGGCTGTCGTTGAGCGAGCCGGTCAGAAATATGTTTTCCTGGCCCAGAACGACCAGGCCAGCCTTCTCGCAGTGACAACAGGAGAGATTGTCGGCAACGAGATCGAAATCATCTCCGGCCTCAAAGGAGATGAGGTCGTCATTGCCACCGGCGCAGCCAAGCTTAACGACCGTGACAAAATTAAGGTTGCGGCCGAAAAAATTCAATGATGACAATCAATAATCAATAAAGCGAGAGCTTGCCATGAAAATTGTCGATACATCGATTAAACAACCTGTTTTTATCGCCATGGTCATCGCCCTGATCGTTGTTCTGGGCTTTGTTTCCTACACCCGGTTGGGCGTTGACCTGCTTCCCGACATCACCCTGCCCATCATCGGCGTGACGACGGTCAATCCCGGAGTCGGTCCAGAAGAGATGGAGAACCAGGTGACAAAGCCCATCGAGGATGTTCTGAGTTCAGTCAACGGCCTAAAAACGATCAGCTCAACATCGTCTGAAGGAATCTCGGTTGTCATTGCCGAGTTCGACCTTGGAAAGGATGCCCAGCAGGCAGCCACTGAAGTCAGGGAAAAGATTTCTACCATCCGCAATACACTGCCCAGGGAAATCATCGAGCCGGTCATCGATAAGTTTGACCCGAGTGCGGCGCCGATAGCCACCTTTGTCATCACCAGCCGAGAGAACAAGATGAGCCTTGCCGAGGTCCGCTCCTTTATCGAGGATAAAATCAAGCCGCTGATGGAAAGGGTGGATGGAGTCGGGACTGTCTCCCTCATCGGCGGCCAGGAGAGGGAGATTCAGGTCGATGTCGACTTGGTCAAGGTCACTTCACTCGGCCTGCCGATTTCCCAAGTCAGCCAGGCCATTCGCGGCGAGAACCTGAACCTTCCGGCCGGCAGGCTGACCGAGCGGGACTATGATTTCCTCATCAGGACCAAAGCCGAGTTCGAAGACATCAATGAGCTTCGAAACATCGTCGTGGCTAATGTCAGCGGAGCCCCTGTTTATCTCAAGGATGTGGCCGCGGTCAAAGACGACTTCAAGACAAAGAGAGCCATTTCGCGGGTCAACGGCATGGAATGCATTTCCCTTGCGGTCCGCAAGCAGTCGGGCACGAACACGGTCAAGGTTGCCGATGAGCTCAAAAGAACCATGGCCAGAATCCAGGAGGCCAATCCCGACCTGGACATCATGCTTTCCACCGACGAGTCCATCTTCATCAAAGATTCGCGGAACGAAGTCATCAACAGCCTGTTTTTAGGCTTCTTGTTTGCAGGCCTTGTCGTCTTCTTCTCCTTCGGTGATTTGAGGAACACGGTCATCACTGTCGCCGGTCTTCCTGTCTGCATCGTCGGAACTTTTGCCATAATGAGCATTTTCGGCTATACGGTGAACGTCATCACCCTTCTTGCTCTCAGCCTCTCCGTGGGGCTTCTCATCGATGACGCCATCGTTGTCCGGGAAAATATCTTCAGGCATATGGATAAGCTGGGCAAGGAACCAAAAGCAGCGGCGAGCGAAGGAACTTCTGAGGTCGGGCTGGCTGTGACGGCAACGACCTTCACTCTTGTCGCTGTCTTTCTTCCAGTTGCCTTCGCCACAGGAATTGCCGGAAAATTCTTGAGGCAGTTCGGCGTGACAGTGAGCGCAGCCGTCTTAATATCGCTCTTTGAAGCTTTTACTTTTGCTCCCATGCTTTCTGCCTATTTCTTTAAAAAGACGAGGGGGGGAGAAGAAAGAGGATTTTCAAAAAAGTTCCAGAATTTCGTTTCAGGAATCTATGAGAGCCTCGGAAGAAGATATCGCCCGCTGCTCAGCTGGTCTCTCCGCCACCGCAAGACAATCATCGCCCTCACCACCTTGATCTTCCTCTTCAGCGCTTATCTATTCACCATCGTCGGAACAGGAGGGGCGCCGCGGGGAGAAAGGCCTGAGTTTAACCTGGTCGTCCAAGCCCCTTCAGGAAGCTCCTTGGAAAATACAGAGCGAATCGTGCGCAAGGTCGAAGAGGTGCTTTACAAACAGAAGGAAGTCCAGGCTGTAATCTCGGTCATCGGCAATGTGGAAGGTGCTTCTGATGAAGCGACGGTCAACGTGAAACTGAATATTATCAGAAAAGCAAAAGAATACCAGGACAGCCTGAGACCGTTGCTTGCCAACATAGCCGGCGCAACCATAACCTTTCAGGAAGCGACAGCCCTGGGCGGTGCTGCAGCAAGTTCCCTGCGTCAGCTCCCGATTCAGATCAATCTTAAAGGCACAGACCTGAACGACCTGAATCGAGCGGCTGACATGGTGAAAAATGCCCTGCTGAAGGTCAGGTTCTTGGTCGATGTCAACAGCGACTACAAACCCCCCAAGCCTGAGATTCAGATTCGGATTGACAGAGAAAGAGCCTCCCGCCTGGGAGTTAATACCTTCCAAATCGCTTCTATGATGAGGTCTTTCATCGAGGGCGACATCGCTTCCAGGTTTCGCTCATCCGAGAAGCTGATCGATATCCGGGTTCGAGTCTCTGAGGAAACCCGCATGGACATCAACAAGCTGGCCAAGGTCTATCTCCCGACAATGAGAGGCGGCTCGATCACCTTAGACCAGGCGGCAGGCCTCAGGATGGCTAACGGCCCGACTCAAATCAGGAGGTATGAGAGGTCGCGACAGGTTGTGGTTGTAGCCAACATCCTTAAAGGCACACCATTGAACGAGGTCAGGCAGAGGGTAGAGGTTGAGATAAATTCTTTGGCCCTTCCAGCTGGAGTTGCTTACGAGTTTGGCGGACAGGTGGAGCAGACCGCAGAGCAGTTTGCCTCGCTCTTTGTCTCGCTCATCCTGGCCGTTGTCTTCGTCTACATGGTCTTGGCCTCTCAGTTTGGCTCGTTCCTCCAGCCCTTTGTCATCATGCTCGCCCTTCCGCTTTCGATCATCGGAGCGGTCCTCGGGCTCCTGCTGGCCAACAAGCTCTTCGATATGGTGGCCTTCATCGGGCTGATCATGCTCATGGGGCTGGTCACCAAGAACTCGATCCTTCTCATCGACTACACCAATATCCTCCGCCGCAGGGGAATGGGCCGTTTTGAGGCCATCCTCCAAGCCGGCTCAACTCGGCTGCGGCCGATCCTTATGACCTCTTTGGCTATGATCCTGGGAATGATTCCAGTGGCATTTGGCTTTGGCTCGAGCACCGATTTCCGCGCGCCTATCGGCTTCACCATCATCGGCGGCCTTGTCAGCTCGACTCTGCTCACCCTGGTCATCGTTCCTGTCGTCTATTCCATCCTGGATGACATCGTCTTAAGGCTGAAGGGAGCCAAATCGCAGAAGGATTCCAATTAAGGTCAGCGCTTATCATTGGCAATGACCTGCTCTGCATTTCACCTCCAAAGCCTCATCCTTATCACGGAATTTAGGATGCTTCCCTTTGGTCTCGATTCGTTGACAAGGACGAGGACTTTAAATAATCTTGGAGCAAGATGTAGAGGAGGCAAGATGAAAAAAATTTTATTTCTCATACCAAGGATTCTTATCGTTGCTGGATTGACTGCTTTCTTGTCTGTCTCTCAAGAAAAACTAACCGAGGAGCCAGACCCCTCCTTCGCCGAAGATGCCAAGTCAAACCAGCGCCATCCTGAAGTAGACACCAATGTTTTCCTTTATATCAACCACTGGAGGAATTCTCTTCCCTACGAAGGTCACGGCGGTTTCATCGAGCGAGATATTCTTTTTACAGGCGATCCTCTCCGTCCCCCTAAAAAGGGAGCTGTCCTGAAATACCTTAAAGCCTATAAGAGAGGCGTTCTCCAGCCCCGATGTAATACACTCCCCTTCAGGGATGATAAGGAACAGGTCTTTTTCTATGTGATGAGCGGGACAGGCCGGGTCGAGGCCGGAGGCAGGAAGGCAGAGCTTGAAGAGGGAAAGGCTGTGGTCATTCCGGCCGGGCTCGAATATCGCTTCTTCAATCCTGCAGAGGAGCCCCTGGAAATGATTATTGTTGTCGAGCAGATAGCAGGCGATTTCATTCCAAACAGGGAGATGTCTGTCGGAAGCTATCATGGCTCAAAGCCCTCAGTCGGATACCACTGGGCTCATATCGGCCGCGGATTTGCCTGGGATGTGAACCCGAAGTTTTTTAACCCGATGGGTTTTGGAATTGTCTCCATCGACAAGTTCGACATCGCTCAGCCTCATGTCCATGGCCCGGGGTGCGAGGAGATCTGGTGCCAGCTCAAAGGAAAGAGCCTCCTGCTGTTTGGAAACCGCCTCTTGTGGCAGGAGCCTGGTGAAGCCTTCCTTATTCCTCCCAACAACAAAGTTCCCCACTGCTCAATCAATCATACAGACGAGCATATGCTTTGGCTCTACCTCGGCAACCGCCACGACAGAGTGAAAAAATAACAATATAAAGGAAACACAAGGTGTCATTGCCAAGAGTCTCGTATTTAGGAGAGGGCAAAGCCAATCTTATGGAAGACGATGAGGAATGAAAAAGTGCTCTGGCCATATCTTCATAGTGAATTGACATTCCTTGGCCCGGTAATGACAGCTAAAGAAATTTAAGTAGCTCTTAAAAAGAGAGAGGAGGGATTTATGCCAGGACGAAAGCGAGGCAATAACCGATGGGTCGCATATCTTGTTTTGGCTCTTTTGGCTTCATCAGTATCTTTTTCCGGCTGTTCCAAAAAACAGGATTGGCAAATCAAGAATGAAAGGATAATCAAAGAGCGAAATATCAAGGGCCGCATCCGCAAGGATATTCCGAAATCCAGGCTTGTTTCCAACCTTGAGTCCGGAATCAAGACCAACATCAAAAAGCTCGTTGCGGTTGAGATAGCTTCGGGCGCAAGAGCCCGTCTTTACTGGGGGCAAGGAAATCTCATCAGCTGGATGACCCTTGAGCCCGGCGCAGAAATACCCAAGGAGACGCTTCCCAGCGAGCGCATCATGGTCGTCATCAAAGGCTCGGTCGAGCAGCTCATCAGCGGAAATTTTGTGACGATGAGAGCTTTAAAGCGCGAGGAGCCGGACGGAACCCACGGCGGAACGCCGAAGAATGAGTTGGTTTTTTTGGAGAGAGGAGCCGAAAACGCCTTGCGCGCAGGCAAGGAGGGTGCGGAGATTCTCGAGGTTTACTGGCCTCCGCGTCTCGATTATCTGAGAAAAGCAGGCGCTTCTCGATTGCCATCAAGCCTTGCTTCGGGAAATTTTCCGCTCA
>CAZJXZ010000038.1:0-16113 GCA_964549955.1 uncultured Eubacteriales bacterium | reverse complement strand
TCCTCAGGGCAAGGCCGCCTGAAGCGCAGGCTGATTCCACTCTTGCCGAAGGCGCGGGAGCCTGGCTCAGAAAATCAGCAAGAAGAGAAGCAAGATGCTCCTGGCCGACGAAGAGGCCAGAGGACATGCAGCCGATGTACATCGAGTCAATCTTGTCGACGCCAGCGTCATCCAGAGCGAGCAGAGCTGATTCGACAAAGATTGCCCTCAAAGATTTCTCCCAGAGCTCACCCCATTTTGTCATTCCGACACCGATGACAGCAACATCCCTCATTCTTTCCTCCTAAAGGGCCTTCTTGATTTTCTGACGGAACTTGGCGTAGACACCATATTCAAGATAACATTTATTCTTGTCGAGCAATTCCCTTGTTCTTGGAGCAAGGTCTCTTGCCTCATCAATCCTTTCCGTCACCTCGAAGATAAAGGCATCGCTTCCAGCTCCTGAGCCGTAAGAGACAATCAGAATCTTGTCTTTCGGCTTGGAGATGTCCAGCGTCGCCGTCAAGCCCATGGGCGAAGAGCCGGAATAGGTGTTGCCGAGCTTGTTGACCAGCCAGCCAGGCTCAATCTGCTTTTTCTCGAATCCCAGAAGGCCTCCAACCCTGAAGGGGAATTTTCCGTTTGGCTGGTGAAAGATGACATAATCGAAGTCTTTGGGCTTCATCCCTGCCTTCTTCATTATCCCTTCAGCTGCTCCGATGATGTGCTTGAAATAGGCCGGGTCACCGGTGAAGCGCCCGCCGTGCTGAGGGTAAAATTGGTACTCCCTGCGCCAGAAATCAGGTGTATCCGTCATGTAGGAATAAGTCTCTAAAGCCTTGGCAACCAACTTTTCACGGCCGAAGATGAAGGCCGCTGCCCCGGCGGCCGCAGTATATTCCAGGGCATCTCCTGGAGCTCCTTGAGATGTGTCAGCTCCAACAGCCAGGCCGTATTTGATCTCTCCGGCTTTGACCAATCCCAGAGCCACGAACATCCCTTCGGTCCCGGCCTTGCAGGCAAATTCGAAATCGGCTGTGTGGACTTCGGGAGTCGCTCCGATGGCCTCAGCCAGAACTGTTCCGCTCGGCTTGACTGCATAAGGATGGGATTCAGAGCCGACATAAACGGCACCGATTTCTGCGGGGTTGATTTGAGCCCTTTTCAGGGCACTCTTGGATGCCTCCACGGCCATGGTGATTGTATCCTGGTCAGGAGAAGGGACGGATTTTTCCTCCAGCAACAAACCTTTCTTGTAGCTCGGAGCATCGGCTCCCCAGACTTTGGCGATTTCTTCGACTTTGATCCTGTTTCTGGGGAGATAAGCGCCGTAGCCGACAATGCCTTCCATTTATCGCCTCCCTTTTTTGAGATAGAAGATTTTTAAATAAGACATGAAGAAGAAATGAAGAACAACACAATAAGAATGAATTTTATTAGAGGCTATGGTGTCATATCTTAAATTCTAAGTCAAGGAATATTGAGGATTAGAAGAGTCTGCATTAGGGGACGGGCTACTTTATTACAATAATCAGAAATCTTGTCTTTTTTAGCTTAAGACTAAGAATAAAAAAGTAGCCTGACCTTTTTTTTTCGCGCCTGTCACCATGACATCAATGATAAAGCAATGAATTATCTCGCTACACCCATAGGCGCGCGGGGAACCTCTGCAGCCACGGGCAATGCGGGGAGCACACCCTGCCATTCGACTATCAATCATCGGCTCTCACGTAATTTGGGATGCCATTATTTTAAATAAATTGTTTATAAAACAAAGATAAAGTTGTAAGATATTAATTAAATAAGAAAAATGAAAACTTTAAAGGTGGGTTTGCGTCTCTGTTGTTGGCTGAGTCATCATAAATTCATATTAGGGCAACTCCGATGAAGCTAGCTGATTTCTCGATCAAGCGGCCAGTAGCTCTTCTCATGTTTTATATTGCTATCGTCATTTTGGGTTTTGTCTCGCTTCGAGAGCTGAGCGTCGACCTCCTCCCCAATATCAGCTATCCCCGCCTTTCTGTTATGACCCAATGCCGCGGAGTCGCTCCAGAAGAAATCGAGACCCTCGTCACCATGCCCCTTGAGACTGAAGTCAGCCGGATTCCAGGCCTGCGCCGCGTAGAATCTATCTCCAAGGAAGGCGTCTCTTACATGACTCTTGAGTTTAACTGGGGAATAAACATGGATTTTACCATGCTCCACACCAGGGAGAAGCTCGATAGCGCCCGCCATAGTCTGCCAGAGGATGCAGAAAATCCAACAATCATTCCCTTGGACCCGCAGAGCAAGCCCATCATGGTGATGACCATCTCCGGTGAGAGGAGCCTTCTCGAGCTTAAGGAGTTTGCCGAGGAGTTAATCAAGCCGCGCCTGGAGCAAATTGAGGGAATCGGCTCAGCCGAGGTCACCGGCGGAGTTGAGCGGGAAATACATATAGAAATCAATCCCCAGCTCCTCGCTCTCTATGGCCTGACCATCGACAATGTCTCCAGTCAAATCAATTATTTCAACCAAAGCCTTCAGGGTGGGACCATCAGAAAGGGCAGGTTCAAGTATGCCCTGAGGATTGTGGGAGAGTTTGAGGTCGTGAACGAGATTGGAGAAATCAGCATTCTGACCACAAAAGAGAGAGGAGTCGTCAGGCTCAAAGACGTGGCCGACATTCAGGACTCGATCAAAGAGCGGGAGGGAATGAGCCGCCTCAACGGAAAGGAGAGCATCGGAATCCTGGTCAGGAAAGAAGCCGGGGCGAACACGGTCAAAGTCACCAGACTGGCCAAGAATGTCGTGGAGCAGATAAAAAAAGAAAATCCTCAAATAGATATCATGACCGTTTCTGAGCAGTCTAAGTATATCGAAGAGGCTATCGCCACCACCCTGGATGAAATCATTCAAGGGGCCATTTTAGCCTTCCTGACTTTGCTCATCTTTCTTCAAGAATGGAAAACGCCGCTCATCATCGGCACCGTTATTCCCATCTCAATCATCGGCACTTTTAATCTGCTCTATTTTAATAATATCACCCTCAACATCATGTCCTTAGGCGGCCTGGCTTTGGGAGTGGGCATGCTCGATGACTGCGCGGTCGTTGTCTCCGAGAACATCTTCAGACACAGGAGCTTGGGAAAAAGTCTGTCAGAAGCGGCTTACATCGGAACAAAAGAAGTGGGAATGGCGGTGACAGCCACCGCTCTGACCACCATCGTCGTTTTTCTTCCTGTGATTTATGTTCATGGAGTGGCTGGCCAGATGTTTAAAGATGCGGCCTTGACCGTCACCTTCTCCCTTCTCTCTTCTCTGCTTGTCTCTTTGACTTTGCTGCCGATGCTGGAGTCGCGGAAATTTGAGATGCAGGCTTTCATAAAAGAATCCATCGAAAAAGAAAAAATCAGTGCGAAGAAGATTCCGGCGCAGAAAAAGAGGCTAATATTTCTGCTCTATCCTATCAAGGGATTGAAATGGCTCCTCTATATGATTTTCAAAGGAATTTATTTTGTCATCAATTTCCTCTTGAGCTACATCCTGCAGCTCCTCGCCCTGATTTTTCATTATCTGAGCCTGCCCTTCAAGCCCATACTCAACATCATTTTCAAAGGATTTAATCTTGTCTATGGGCGGTTTGTCGCCCGCTACAAGCAATTTCTCAAATGGAGCCTTGACAATAAGGGAAAGGTTCTGGCCAGCTCGATTATTTTCTTCGGGCTGACTTTCTTTTTAGGCACTCAAATCCGCCGCGAGCTGATGCCCAAGCTCGAAACTGGTTCCTTTGAATTGTATCTGAAGACGCCCGTGGATTATTCTCTCGAGCAGACGGCTGAAATTACGACTGCTCTTGAGGAATCCCTAAAAGCGAATGAATCGGTCAAGTTGACCTTTTCCCAAATCGGGGTTGTCAGCGGCATGGAGAGTTTGAATCCCGATGTCTCCCTGAACTCGGCCAAGATTTACATCGAGGTCAAAAAACCTTCACAGATTGAGGGCACGCTGGAAAGCTTAAGGCGCAGGCTTAAAAACTATCCTGACCTCAGCTATTCCATTATCAGAGAACAATCCACTCTTGCCCAATTCCTGGCTTTCTCCACGGCAGAAGTCGGCCTCAAGATTAAAGGAGACGACCTCAACAGGCTTAAAGAAATCTCGGAAGAGCTGGTCGGAAAGCTGAGGAATGTCAGCGGAATTGCCGACCTCAACACAAACATTGGAGAGGGTAAGCCTGAATTCTTGATAAAAATCAAAAAAGAAGCTCTCGAAAAATATGCAAATATATCGCCCTATGCCATAGCCAATTACCTGGTCAATGCCGTTAGAGGCAGAAGGGCGACCCAGTTCAGGGAATTGGAGAAAAGATATGATGTCCTGGTGCGCTTTGAAGAAAACTCAAGAGAGAACATCGAGTCGATCTTGAACGGAGAGTTTCCTCACAGCGGAAGATTAATTCCTTTGCGGGAATTGGTCAGTTACGAAATCGCAAGGGGACCAAAGGAGATTAGGAGGGAAAACCAACAGAGGGAGGTTCTGGTCACGGCAAACCTGATGGGAGCAAAGATCAGCCAGGTTGTGCCGAAGATCAACTCCAAAATCAATGAGCTTTCTCTACCCGCCAACTACCGGGTTGTATTCAGCGGAGAACAGGAGGAAATGAGCAAATCATTCAAGAGCCTGATTTTCGCCTTCATCCTGGCTATCCTCTTGAACTACATGATCATGGCTGCCCAGTTTGAATCTCTGCTGCATCCTTTCTTGATTCTATTCACCTTGCCCATGGGCCTCTCGGGCGTGGTCATAGCCTTGCTCCTCACCGGGAAAACCCTGAACGTTATCTCTGTCATCGGCGTCGTCGTTCTGGTCGGGATTGTCGTTGATAACGCTATCGTCAAGGTCGACTACACGAACCAGCTCAGAAAGAGAGGGATGGGCCTGAGAGAAGCTGTCCTCGAGGGAAGCCATGTCAGATTAAGGCCTATCTTGATGTCAACTCTGAGCACGATATTTGGCCTTGTCCCCATGGCTCTTGGCCTGGGAAGGGGTGCAGAGCTTTTGCAGCCTCTGGCCATCGTCGTCATCGGCGGGCTTACCTTCTCCACTTTCTTGACGCTAATCCTTATTCCTGTCATCTACGAATGGGTTGAAAAAAGACATTTGAGGGCTGAACAATGAATATTTTTATTCGCAGGCCGGTGGCCACAGCCATGATTTATCTGGCTTTGCTCGCCCTCGGAGTCTATTCTTACTTAAACACCCCTCTTGAGCTTGTGCCTGAGGAGAACTATCCGAGAGTCTATATCAGGACGAACTGGCAGGGCGCTCCTCCTGAGGTCATCCAGACCCAGGTCACAGCCCCTCTTGAGGAGATTGCATCCAATGTCAAGGGAGTGAGAAAGATTATCTCATCCTCTCAAATCAATTCCTCGGCAATCACCCTCGAGTTCGACCCCAAAGCCAACATGGAATTCTCGATCCTCGCCCTCAGGGAAGAGATTGCCAAGATTAGAGCGAATTTGCCTTATGGAGTCAGGCCTGAGGTCCAGCCCTATGTCCCTGAAGACTTTACGACCAAACCTTTGCTTGACTATACAATTTCTGGAAATTATTCTCTTCAGAAATTGAGGGAAATCGTCAAGGACAGGCTTGAATTCGGGATAGGCGCTGTCAAAGGGGTGGCGAGCGCCACGATCAGGGGCGGCTCAGACCCTGAGCTGAAAATCATTCTGGACGAAAAGAAAATAAAGGCTTATGACATCCACGCCTTCCAGGTCATCTCTGCCCTGAGCCAGCGGCTTCAGACGTATCCTGCGGGAAGGGTGAGAGATGGAAGCCAGGAGTATATCTTTAAAATTTCTGATACCGTGAACAGAACCAGGGAGCTCGGTGAGATCATCATCTCTTATTCAGGAAATAATCCTTTGAAATTGAAAGACCTGGCTCAGCTCGTTCCTTCTTATGCAGATATCTATGCGATAAGAAGAATAAACGGCCAGCCAACAGTAGGATTGACAATCTTAAAGGAATCAGGTGCAAACACCTTGAAGGTCGTCCGTGAAGTCAAGGCAAAACTAGAGCAGCTGAAGAAAGAATTGCCGTCTGATTTAATTTTCAGAATTGTGAATGACGAGAGCAAGGAGGTCCGAAAAAACCTGAACAACCTCTATCTTCTGGCTGTCATCATCACTGCAGTTGTTTTCATCATGATTTTCGTTGTGCTCAGAAGCCTGAAGCCGTCACTCTTGATTCTCTCCTCCATACTCTTTTCCGTGGTCATCACTTTTAATCTCATCTATATCTTCAAGATTTCGATGAATGTCCTGACCCTGGGCGCGCTGGCCTTGGGCTTTGGCATGTTCGTCGATAACTCTGTCGTCGTTTTTGAAAATACCCTTCGCCTCCGGGAAAAGGGCCTCTCCCCTCTCCAAGCCGCCCTACAGGCGCCAAGAGAAGTGTTTGTGGCTGTTTTAGCTTCAACTCTGACCACGATCAGCGTCTTCTTCGCCTTCGCTTATTTTCAGGGCCGGCTGAGGATGTACTATCTTCCCCTGGCTATTGTCATCTCCTCGGCTCTGGCAGCTTCGCTGCTCGTCTCTTTTTCTCTGATTCCTGCTTTGAGCCCTGCCTTGATAAAAATTCAAAGAAAGGTCAAGGAAGAGAAGTTTCGAGGTTATTTCGAGAAGTTTCTCAAATTTATGCTTCGCCATCCTCTGGAAGTCGTCTGCATCGTCATGGCCATCCTCTACGGGACTTACAGGTGGTTTAGGTCAGAGGTGACAATCGGTGAATTCTTTCGCTGGTATTCAGAGCAAAGTCTCAGCGTCTACACTAGAATGCCTCCTGGAACTGCGATTGAAACAACAGATAATGTCATCAAGAAGTTCGAGGCAAAAGTCTTGGAAGCTGATTATGAGAAGGAAATGAACACTACTGTTTCCTCAGAGTATGCGATCATAACCATAACTTTTCCTCCTGAAATCGAATATTCCTACCGCCCCTACCTGCTCAAAGAGCAGTTGATTCAGCTCGCCACCCAATTTGCAGGAATAAACATCAACATCTACGGTTTTGACCCCCAGGGATATTATTCAAGCGGCCTTGGCAGCGGGACATATTACGAATCAAACATAAAATTTTATGGCTATAATCTAAAAAAATTGGGCGAAATCACGTCCAACCTCGTCCAGACCTTAAAAAAGAATCCCCGTATCAAAGACTGGAGAATTACCTCCAGCCGTTATGGCTGGTGGTCGGCGATGGAGTCCTTTGAGTATATCCTGAAAATCGATAAGGAAGCCATGAGAAGGTACAATATCGACCCCCGCTACCTCTACTCCCATTTCAGTTCTCTTGTAAGAGGAACTTTCGGCATACCGCTCAAAGCAAAAATCGAAGGAAAAGAAACAAATCTTTCGATAAAGTTTCCTAAAGCGGAATCGATGGACATCAACACTCTTCTTGATTCTCTGATAAGGACATCAGGGGGGCAATATTTGAGGCTCAAAGAGATTTCCATTCTAGAGGAAAGGCCTATTGCCGGCTCCATCGACCGGGAGAACCAGCAATTCCAGCAGACAGTGATGTGGGAATTCAGGGGGCCTTCCAAAGCCGCGGAAAATTACAGGAAAGCGCTTTTTTCAAGCCTGAGATTGCCTCCTGGCTTTTCGGCAACTCTGGGTGAAGAATGGAGATGGATGACCGCAGAAGAAAAAGGCCAGATAAAGTTTGCCATTATTTTTTCCTTGATCATCATTTTCATGATTCTAGCTTCTCTTTATGAATCACTCATCCAACCCTTTTTCATCATGCTGGCCGTTCCTCTGGCTTTGATCGGAGTTTTCCTGGCTTTTATCATCACCGGTTATCCCTTCGATTCCTCGGCCTACGTAGGAGTTATCCTGCTTGGAGGAATAGTCGTCAACAATTCCATCCTAATTGTGGACAACATCAATCATAAAAGGAGACAGGGGCTTCCGCTCCTGGAGGCTGTCTTGAAGGGGACAAGGGAAAGAGTCAGACCCATCTTCATGACCACCAGCACCACTGTCTTTGGAATTCTGCCCATGCTTTTGATCAAGCTCGAGGTCGGCAGGAGGCAGATCTGGTCCTCACTTGCCCTCTGCACCGCAGGCGGGCTGGTCAGCTCAACCATTTTTCTCTTGATCATCGTCCCGATCTTCTATTTCTACGGGGATAGAATCCGCTTCTGGGCCAAGGAAAAAGTCCTTGAGTTTATAAGAATTCTTAAGACCTAATAGAAAGTCAAATCCTGTTAAAACCTTCTTCTGGTCCATGAAATTACATAGATCGCACTTGTTGCTTCAAAAATACACAGCGTTAATGCTAGCTGGCGAAGGCATAGTGGTTCGAAAGCCGTTTGAAGGCTGAGCGGGCACGGTTCCTCGACCGAAGGGAGAGGAGAGCGAAGCCTGAAACCGAGCCGCTTTTGACTCGCTGGGTCAAAAGCGGCGTGCTGTCGAACCATTCTGCGTGAGCCTTTATTTGACACTTTCCTCTCCAGCAAAATAGAATGGAATACGGAACTTTTTCTCTGGAAATCTCGTCTACCATGGTGAATTGAGTGAAGAACAATAACGTAGTCAAGGAATGCCTGGATGGCAGCGAAGGAGCATGGCGCATGCTTGTGAATACTTACTCCAAGAGGATATTCAACATGGCCTATCAGTTCGCAGGCAGCTACGAGGAAGCCGAAGACCTGACACAGGATATTTTCCTCAAGCTTTATGGCGCTCTCCCCAAATATGACTTCAAGAAGGACTTCAGCGCCTGGTTCCTCACCCTGGGCAAAAATTATCTCATCGACCAGTACCGAAAAACAAAGTGGGAAAAGAAAACAAGGGATGAATTCGATGAACATTTCCTCGCTTCAGGAGCAGATGAGAATCCTGAGATCGGGCTGGTGAAGCTGGAAAGCCAAAAGACAGTCTGGAGCGCCTTGAACAGCCTCCCCTCTGAAATCCGGATGACGGTCATCCTCAGGGACATCCAGGGAAAAAGCTACGAAGAGGTGGCAGAAATCATGAGCCTCCCTCTGGGAACAGTCAAATCCCGCATCAACCGGGGAAGGCTCCAGCTGGCTAAAATCCTTAAGGAAAAAAGGAGATAGAAAATGAAGTGTGAAAAAATCGAAGAACTCTTATCTCCTTATATGGAAGATGAGCTCAGCCTGGAAGAGAAAAAACTGGTCGAAGAGCATCTTGAAGGCTGCAAGGATTGCCGCCTTCTCCTCTCCTCTCTGGAAGAAGAAAGACGAGCGCTTTCCGATTTTCCAGAGCTTGAGCTGAGCGAGCGTTTATTGGACCGCCTCGGCTCGATTCCGGTAAAAAAGAAAAGATTTAGGCTGAGTTTCGATTTCCTGCTCAATCCCTCGCTCCAGCCTGTCCTGACTGCAGCGACAATCCTCCTGATTCTCATCTCCTTCTATGCTTTCAACCCCAACAGAAAAGCCATCGATAAATCGATTGACCGCCAGATTCACTTCGGGCTGAACAAGGTAGAAAAGCTATACGCCAAAGCAGAATCCTTCACCAGCAGCTTGGGTGAATACAAAGATAATATTCTCGTTTCTCTCAAAAACATGAAGATTTTTGGAGGAACTAAAGAATAAATATTTTATGAACATGGAGGTATGAAATGGAAGAAAAAGTCGTTGTCAAAAGACTCCCGAAATCTCCGGTGTTGGCTGGATTCCTATCTCTTTTCCCTGGACTCGGCGCTATCTACAACGGTCAGGTCTACAAAGGATTTTTGTTCATCATCATTTTTGCCGGGCTAATTACATTACAAGAACGTGCAGAAATCCAGCCTTTTATTGGACTGCTGCTGCCTGCGTTCGTTATCTACGCCATCATCGAAGCCGTCCAGACTGCCAATAGAATAAACCTGAGGTCTGCTGGCAAAGAAGAAGTGGAAGAGATTAAAGAAGAGGTCCCTCAGGCTATAAAAACCGGCTCCGTCTTCTGGGGATTGGTTTTACTCGCCCTGGGAGTCATCCTTCTTCTGGCCAATTTTGAGGTCATCGACTACGAGGCGCTCCTTGATTTTTGGCCTGTTTTGGTCATCATCCTTGGCTTGAAGCTCATCTACAACTATCTGACCAAGAAAAACAACAGGAGCTGAGGAGAACAAAATGGCAAGACGCAGAAGAAAAGACGCTTTGGCCTGGGGTTTGGTGCTGATTGTCGCCGGCGCCATCTTTCTGCTGGCCAATATCGGCATCACTCGCTGGGATGTCTGGGATTTCATCGTTCGGCTCTGGCCTGTGGCCCTCATCATCTGGGGAGCCTGGAAGCTCTATTTTGGGATAAAAGAGAGGAAAGAAGAAGAAAAAGCTAAATAGAGTTTGAGATGAAAGCCAAAGAAGTTATTATCCTGATTCTGATCATCGCCGGCGGCGTTTTCCTCTATTATGCCCATTCCGGGAAGCTCGATTTCAATTTTGAATTCGACGGCCATTTCCTTTTCCCTCTTCACCAGTTCAAGTACGAAGAATACACAAAGCTCCAACCGCCCTTCCCTTCCCGTATCCAGATCATCAACGCCCACGGAAGCATTGAAATCCAGGGAGCTAATGAGGAAACGATAGCCATCTCTTTCCAGAAAATAATCTGGAGGAGAAAAGAGAAACAAGCCAAAGAAGTCTCAGATGCTCTCAAAATGTCTGTTCAACAAGACTCTGGCCAGCTTCTGATCGCGACTAATAGGGATGAGTTCAGAAGAAGAAATTTTGAGACAAGCTTTGTTATCTCTTTGCCCAAAGGCATGGATGTTGAGGTTGAAAATTCCTATGGGCTGGTCAAAGTTCTGAACGTTGGAAACGCAAAAATCACCAACCGCCACGGCAAAACCATCGCTTCTCAAATCCAGGGAGAGCTCAACATCAAAAACAGCTATGAGGATGTTGAAATCAAAAATATCCTGGCCGGATGCCGGATAGAAAGCAAATATTCCTCGGTAATCGCCAGCGATGTCGGAGGAAAAACAGAGGTTGTCCATGCTTACGGCAAGGTTCGTCTGGAAAACATCTCAGGAGAGGTCAAGGTTGAAGGCTCGCACAGCGAGGTCTTTGGCCAAAATCTGAGCGCCGCCGTTGAAATAACAACTTCTTACGAGAAGGTCCTTCTTTTCAATGTCGGGCCGACAAAAATCACAGGACGGCATTCTGCCGCCGAAGTCGATGGGGCAAGAGAATATGTTAACATCAGCGACAGTTACAGCACGGTCAGAGTCAGCAATCTTCAGGGCAATCTCATCGCCACCGGCAAATACTTAAAAATCCACGGAAAAGGAGTCATTGGACAGGAAATCTCTGTTTCCTCTTCCTATGAAAACATCGAGCTAATTGATTTCTCAGGAAAGACGACAATCAAAAGTTCCCACGGCGCGATTTTCCTTCAGCCTCTGCCCCTAACCCATCCTCTCGAAGTGAAAGGCGATTACGCGAACATACGCCTTTCCTGGCCCAGTGGAGGAAAATACCCGGTTGAAGCCAGGGCCAAAAACGGGGAAATACAGTGGAAGCTTCCGGTCGAGCTCTCCTTTCATGAGGAAAACCACTTCTCGACCGTCAAAGCCTTTCTCCAAGAGACCACAGCTCCCTCCATCTTTCTCAGCACAAGCTACGGAACAATCTGGATCGGAGAGTAGTGAGCGGGGCTATTTTTTGAGGGAGTAAATCTTCTCCATCAAACAGCCATTGATTTTGATGTTGAAATAGGAAATGGCGTTTGTCAGGTCTTTCTTGTACTTGGTGACATAACGGACGAAATTCGCTTCCTTTTTAAAGCGCAGCAAGTTCTCAAACTCTGCCACCTCATCCTGGAGTTCAATCAGAAAGTGATTGATGCTACGATACTGGGCGTTGATATCGATCAAATCTTTGGCCGTGAGCTTATCAATCTCCAGATAAGGAGGAAGGGACTGAAGAATTAAAGAGCTTTCGTTGCGCAGCTCGTTGACCGATTCCTTTATTTCCTGGAAAAAGGACTTATACTCCAGAGGAGCTTTCAACTTCTCCTCTGCTCTGTCAAGCAAGACTTCATACTGGTCTTTCAAGGAACAGATCAATTCTTTTATGCCAAGATACTTTCTCTTAAAATGCAAGAGGTCGATAAAGTCCCTGCCGATATAAATCTTGTCCTGGTAATTGGTCATTAACTCCCGCGCCGAATGAGTGTAAAATTTTATCTCGAATCGCCTTCCGCCCGAATCCCTCTCCCTCAGCCTGGCTAAAAGGAGGAAATTGTTCTGCTCGACGAAATAGCTGTTCACCACCAGCAGGACAGAGTAAACGGCCAGGTTCTGGATGATGTATTCCTTGAGGTAATCGAGAAGATTCTCATTCTTCTTGATGAAATCGCTGATGGTTTCGTTGGGAGTGGGGTGGATAACAGAATAGGAAGGAGAAAGGAGATAGAGAACAGGGCCTGTGCCCATTTCAAGGTAGAGATTCTTCAAGGCATTTTGATGAAGGTCGTCGAGGTGAATCGGCCGCAGCTCTGGCAGGCTCTTGAAATCAAGCTTCGCAAGCTCCTCAACTTCGTTCATCAGACATCCTTCCCTTATTTTTCGAGGGAATAGTATCACCTGAAACTAAAAAAATCAACCCCAATTTGAGTTGAGCCCAGGCTGGGTGCTTCGAAAACACGCCGCCTTATATTACAAGGCGAAGGCAGAGTGGCAAGAAAGCCGCGTGAAAGGCTGAGCGGGCATGGCTCCTCGACCGAAGGGAGAGGAGAGCGACCTTGGGGGGGAACCGCTTCGCGTTCCCCCTTCCAACGCTTTCACTGCCTCCCCTTCTCGGACGCTTCAAAGCGTCCTGCGACCAAGGGGTCATACCCCCTTGGAACCCCCGCTGCTTTGCCCATCGGCAAAGCAGCGAAGCCCGGAACCAAGCAGCTTTTGGCTCGCTGGGACAAAAGCGGCGTGGTTTCGAACCACTCTGCCTGAGCCTTTCAAACGGTTTTCTCAGCACCCAGCCCGGGCTCTATATACCGGCTGATTTCCTATTAAGAGTCCAATCTTTATTTAGATAGCGCTCTTTTTCAATGCTCGCGATAGCTCTCTTTTCAGCGTCATCGAAAATCTTTGACCTTAATTTTACCCCAAAGAATTCAGAGAATCCTGAAATAAAATGTTCGACAGCCCAATCAAAGCTCACGGCTTTTCCCAATGCTCGAGAAAGAGAGGTCATTCGCCGCAGGCTTTCCTCCCCTTTGAGGGATGAAACAGAATTCAGCAGACCCTCATCCTCATCAAGGGGAATCGAGCCATGCTGGATAAATCTTGAGCCCGCCCTTTTTTGAGCACTTCCTACGATTTTCTTTCCATTTACTTCAACTTCGTTCCGGGCCGGATATGAAAAACAGGGAAGATTTCCTTTGAGGTAAGAGTTGGGTGGGGCATCAGCCAGGCAGGGTCTTAACCCCATTAGCTTCAGCCCTTGCATCAAAGCTTCTGAAACCAGGCGGTAGGAATCGATGAGCGTTGAAGTAAAGGTTTCGCCATCCGAGGAGCAGATGGAGTAGGTCACCTCCTTGTGGTGTAAAACAAGCTTTCCTCCGGTCATCCTTCTGACGATGTCGATTCCCTGCTGCTCACAGTACTTCAAATCAACCGCTCTGCGGATATCCTGGCTGTAACCCAGAGAGACGGTTGGCCTTTGCCAGCGATAAAAACGGAGATAAGTCCTGGGCCTTTCAGGAAGTGAACGGAAGAGGTAATCGTCGACAGCCATATTCCAGGAGCCTCTCTGCGGCATTCTGTCGACGATAAGCAACCACTCTCTATTCTTAGCTCTGACCATAATCCAACAGCCCTTCCCTATTCACTCTGAAAAACACGAGATCGGAAGCAGAGTCAACTTAATAAAAAAATATGGAGCGGGCAACGGGATTCGAACCCGCGACTCCGAGCTTGGGAAGCTCGCACTCTACCGCTGAGTTATGCCCGCTCACTCTCAAAAAATTATCGCCAATCTTATAACAATCCTTTTTTTATCGATGCGAACAAGTAGTCTTATATAATTCATAGATGTTATTTCTTAGCTTTTTTTCTATATCCTTGAAAACTTGTTCAAAATCTTTCAAATCAACGGGAATACCTGTCTCCCTAGTGATAAATGTAGCCATTGGGTCCAAATCAATTGCAATAACTTTTCTCCCCAATTTTAGCGCTTCAATTGCGGTAACCCCTGAACCACAAAATGGGTCCAGAACTATGTCCCCTTCTTTTGTATAATGTTTTATATATTCAGAAACAACATTATGAGGTTTTCTTGCCCAGTATTTATGCATTAGATACATCGAAGTGTGTGTTCTAGCAACCAAGGCATAATTTATATGCTCTATTCTCTCTTTCATAACATTGACTTCTTTATACATTTAATAAATCTTGTTTTTCCCAATTCCCGAAAAGTTCACATCCCTAAAAAACTTTATCAAAACGTCTTAGAGCAATCAATAGATTTATTTCACGGTCCGTGCTGGCCTAATGGCTTTTTTACAATTACACGCCCAGTGGAAACCCGGCCTCCACCCGCCTAAATCAATAATCCCAAATTTTTCCATAAAAAAGCCACTCGCGTATTTTATAATCTTTCAATTTTGGATGATTCGCTAGCATTAATCTAATTAATCGAATTCCACTGTAGGCTTTTATAATTAGAGCTCTATACAATTTGAAATATTTTTGATCAAAAACGTCTTCTTGTATTCTATGTGCAGGATTCTGGCGAAGTCTCCTGATATGCTTAAATGTTGAAATCATATCCTCAATAGGCTTTCGATCATCAGTTCTAAATTTTATTTTAAGCCACTCATCCAACAGTTGAATAGTGCCTTTTTGCTGAACCCGAACTTTTCCATTTTTTCTTTTTATTTCTGTTTCGCTTGGGATATCATTTAAGAAAAAATCACGGTTTATATTCTGTGAAATCATCTTATCTAATAAATTTACATATTCATTGTATTTCTTCAAAGTAAGCCTTAGTATAAAACAAAAATCTTTTGGCTTTTTATCTTCCTGATATTCTTTAATAAATAAACGAGGTCTGCCAATAATTTTACACATTTCATTAATGTGATGTAGCTCTTCAACAAAAGCATCAAATATTAAAACCTTTTCTGGCCATTCTCCGAGTATTGATGATTGGTAGTAGCCAGGATGTAATTGATATTTCTCCTTCTTTAATTTTGCATTCCATATCTGTTGATGCTCAGGACTTAAACGGGATAAATAAATCAAAAAAACAGCCACTGCCCTTTCCATATCAGTGCCATAAGAAAATCCAAATGACTCTAATAAAACCTTATCTGATTCCTCCATATCTTCAGTTTTATAGCAAATCATTCCCGGAATATCATTACTCCAATATGTATATCTAGGTTCATTATGGTAGAAGTCTAGCACGCTTAAATCAAACGAATAAAACGACAATTGAGGCTCGCCCATAGCTAGTTTTAATGTAAAAGGTCTGTCGGAGTAATCTTTTTTATTTACCGTTTTTTTAAGATGAGCAGGGGTCGGATAAATACAGACATGTTCTAGATCAGATTTCATCAATTTATTGACTTGTTCATCTCGAGCTTCTTCTTTGAAGGCCTTTACATAAGGATTAGGATGTATATCGCCAAATAATAGTGATACTTTATTATCTCGAATCAATTTCCTCAATATTTTTTTGCATTATCTTTGCTTAATTTAAAATCATCGCATATCGTATGAATAAGCATTCAGTTAAAATCCCCAGAACTTAGATAATATTCTGTAATAGTTTTAAATATTTCATCACTTTTCTGCATTTCTTGATCCCCTCATTTAATTTCAAGCAAATTTTAATTTATAAGAATTCTTTTTTCAATTGAGTTCTACTCTAACCTTATCCGGCACAGCACTGGGTCACTTTTACATTGCCTATTTGCTAGGCCTTGAGCTCTTGCAAATATGGTATAATAATTATACTTCTCTCTCGCCGGCTGGAGAGAGTCCCACCTATATGGTTCCCATCATCAACCCCCCTTTTGCTGACACAGCCGGCGCTCAGGTGTGCCCAAAAATATCGAAAACTATCGAAATCCATCGAAATCCGGAAGGCCTTGAAAAGGGGCGTTTTACAGGGGAAAACCCTTA
>CAZJXZ010000037.1:0-16148 GCA_964549955.1 uncultured Eubacteriales bacterium | reverse complement strand
GGTTACGATGAGCTTTTCCTTGATTGGCAGAATTCTACAAAAGAGCTTCTCCGCTCGATTAAGGCTGAGATCGAAGACAAGAAAAGGCTCCAATTGACTGAAGGGGAAAAAACTCAGCTCTTCCAGGTCGAACAGATGGCTCAAAAAATCGAGCTTGACGGAAGCTATGGAATTCATAACTTCTCATTCATCGAGCAAACCTTGACAAATTCACAAAAAATGCTTAAATCTTTTGGCAAAAAAGAGGCCAATGAAGAGAAGACAATTCATTGATATCTTTCTCGGAGCGAGCTTAATCGGCACAATCGTCTCTCTCCTCTACCCCGTTGTGCGCTACATCCTGCCGCGAAAGCAGGTAGAATCCGGTGTAAAAAGAATCTCTGCCGCAAAAGTAGGGGAACTCATTCCCAATTCTTATAAGATATTCAGATTCGGCACTATGCCTGGAATTCTGATCAACACCAAAGAAGGAGAATTCATAGCTTTCTCCGCTCTCTGCACTCATCTCGCCTGTAATGTCCTCTACGAAAGCGAAACAGAGACAATCTTCTGCCCCTGCCATAACGGAAGGTTTGATCTGAGCGGAAACGTCATCTCCGGCCCTCCTCCAGCTCCGCTGGAATCTTACAAAGTTGAAATATTGGGAGAGGAAATCATCGTCTCCAAAAAAGCTTGAAATGAAAGACTTCATTAAAAATGCCTATTCTTACCTGGACTCACGCTTCAAGCTCTCTGCGCTTCTCGAATTCGCCACAAAAAAGAAGGTTCCTGAGCACAAGTTCTCGTTCTGGTATTACTTTGGAGGCATATGCCTCTTCCTCTTTATCATTCAGGTTATTACCGGAATCCTTCTTCTTCTCTATTACAAGCCTTCGGCTGACTCTGCCTACGAAAGCATCCATTCCATCATGAGTCAGGTCAAGTTCGGCTGGCTGATTCGCTCTGTTCACAGCTGGTCAGCCAACATCTTGATTGGCGCCATCTTCATCCATATGTTCAGCACCTTTCTCCTCAAAGCCTACCGTTCGCCGCGAGAACTAACCTGGATAAGCGGCTTCTTCCTCCTCCTCCTTTTTCTTGCCTTTGGCTTCAGTGGCTACCTTCTCCCTTGGAATGAGCTATCTTTCTTCGCCACAAGGGTGGGAACAGACATAGCCGGAACAGTCCCGCTCGTGGGAAAGGCTATCAAGGCCTTCATCCTTGGGGGCCCAGAGATTTCTGAAGCAACGCTGCCCCGCTTTTTCTGGCTTCATGTGGCCCTCCTTCCTTTGTTTACAGTCCTCATTCTCGGAATTCATCTGATATTAGTCCAGACACTCGGAATGAGTGTGCCTATAGGCCTGGACCAAACCCGGGTTAGAGAGGTTCCTTTCTTTCCCAATTTTGTACTAAAGGACTTCCTGGGTTGGATGCTCATCTATGTCCTTATCGGCATTCTCTGCGTCTTTCTCCCCTGGGGAATCGGTCAAAAAGCAGACCCCTTTGCTTCAGCTCCCATAGGCATCAAGCCAGAATGGTATTTTACTTTTATGTTTACGACTCTGAAGGTTATTCCCTCTCACGTTTTTTTCATCAAGGGAGAAGTTCTGGCCATACTCGGATTCATAGCAGGAGCATTCCTGTGGATGCTCGCTCCCTTCCTCGACTGGAATGCGGCCAGGGAGAAAAAGAGTCCTTTTTTCACCTGGGCAGGGCTTGTCATCTTGCTCTATATCGTGGTCATGACGGCCCTGACCTATCTTCTGCCAAAAACTTAGAAAGATGAAAATATTCGGGATTTCTGGAAAAAAATATTTTATCTGCTTGATGTTTGCAGTTTTAATTTCTCCTCTTTCTCTGCTGGCCCAGAAAAACAGCTGCATCGAATGCCACCAAGAACTCGAAGAAAAACTCTTGGCTCCAGTCGAAGCGTTTAAGCTTGATGTCCATCAAAAATTCGGTCTGAACTGCAGCGACTGTCACGGCGGAAATCCTGCCCAAGAGGATATCGATTCAGCCAAGGATAAGACATTTAAAGGCGCTCCCCAGAGAAACAAGGTCCCTGAATTCTGCGCTTCCTGCCATTCCAACTCGGCCCATATGAAAAATTTCAATCCTGGTTTGAGGGTTGACCAGCTTGAGCTATACTTGACAAGCCGCCACGGCCAGCTCCTGAGAAAAGGGGATGCGAAGGCTGCTGTCTGCACAGACTGCCATGGAACTCACGGCATTCAGGCTTCGAGCCACCCCAAATCCTTGACTTTCCCCTGGAACATTCCTCAAACATGCGGCCGCTGCCATTCGGATAAAGACTACATGAAAACCTATAAAATCCCCTTCAGCCAGCTCGAGGATTACAAGCAGAGTGTTCATGCCCGTTCGCTCTTTGAGAAAAAAGACCTCTCTGCCCCCGTCTGCAACGACTGCCACGGAAATCATGGCGCAGCTCCTCCAGAAGTCACTTCTATTGCCTACGTCTGCCGCCAATGCCATTCCAGCACAGCCGAACTTTTCTCCAGAAGCCCTCATAAAAAGGCCTATGATGAAATGGGAATATCCGAGTGTGAGGCCTGCCACGGCAATCACAAGATTCTCCCGCCTTCGGATAGCATGCTGGGAACTCAAGAAGGTGCAGTCTGCATCCAGTGCCATGAGGCAGACTCTGAACCTTACCAACTGGCTTCCCGGATGAAGGCCAAACTCGATGAATTCGTATCGAAAATTGGGGAAGTCGAGAGCTCATTGGACAAAGCGGACAGACAGGGCGTGGATGTCGGCGACCCAAGGTTCAAGTTGAGCGAGGCAAAGACATTGCTCATCTTCGTTCGAAACCTTACCCACACTCTCGACCTTTCCGAGGTTGAGAAAAAAATCGAAGAAGGAGAGCGAAAGGCCTCAGAGGTCAAGGCTGAGGGAGAGGCTGCTCTCAAGGAAGCCAGATTCAGGAAAGAAGGACTGGTCATCGCCACCTTTTTCATTCTTCTTCTGGCCATTGCCATCTTCCTGAAAATCAAGCAAATCGAAAAGAAGCGCCCAACTTAAAAAGTCCTCTCATTTCCTTGTCTTAATTTGCGCAGGGGTCGATTTGAATCTGCTGGGCTTCAGGGCTTGATGCCTTCTTCCTTTGGGAAAAGCGAAGCCATCCCTCTCGAGATGAAGAAGGTCGTCATTTTTTTCAAACTTCTGCTGATAACCCAAAAAAACCATATAATTTTTATAGATAAAATATTGACAGGGGAGGAGCTCTGGATTAAGATATTTTTTCATTCTTAGAGGAGCACTCGATGAAAAAAATCATACCGGTCTCGAGCATTGTCACAGCTATTATCTTTATTATCATTTTGTCTTTCGGACAGCAGTTTTCTTATACTGGCGCAGCAAAATGCAAAATCTGCCACCAGAGCGAAAAACAAGGAAAACAATTCCCTATTTGGTCGGAAAGCAAACATTCCCAATCCTTCGCAGCCTTGGCTTCGGAGATGGCTCAATCCATTGCTCAAGAGCTTGCAGTTTCGAATCCTCAAGAAAATCAAAAATGCTTGCAATGCCATGGGCCTCTCGCTGAAAAAGAGGTTGAGCTCAAAGCAGAGGGAGTGACGTGCGAAATCTGCCACGGTCCGGGAAGCGCTTATAAAACCTTGAGCATCATGAAAAACAAGGAGGAGGCCGTGAAGAACGGCCTCATCCTCTATGGCTCGGCGGAAGCCATAAAAAAACAATGCTTAGCCTGCCACGAGAACGCCCACGGAACATCTTTCGATTTCACCATCTATTGGGAAAAAATAAAGCATCCGGTTCCAGAAAAACAGTAAATTTAGTTTTTAATTTAATAGTCGCCAAGCGAACCTAAACTAACTTGCCCTAAGCCAAATTGAGCTGAGACAAACACAATGAATTTTATGACATGTCCCTCGATTTCGCCGATTTCTCGCAATTCTTGAATAACTAGATAAGGTGTTTGAATAAATCTGGAATAATGAAAAAAATTGGCTTGCTTCTAATCATTCTTCTTTCACTTATTCCCCTGGCCTCTGCCCAGATAAAAGACAGAGGAGCTGCGATCAATTCGAAATGCCTTTCCTGTCACGGCCGTGAATCAGCCTTTGAGGAAAAAATAAGAATTGACGAGAGAGCCTTTGCTGCTTCAGTCCACGGAGCGCTCAAATGCACAGACTGTCATCAGCTCATTCTGGGAGAGGGAGAAGGTGAGATTCCTCATAAAAAAAAGCCGCCTGATGTCAACTGCACCTCTGCCTGTCATCAAGAAAACAGAAAGGCCACGCCGGGGATGAGCCCTCTTTATTACCCGGACAGTGTTCACGGCAAAGCCTATCTTGAGAGAGGAATCCAGGATGTGGCCAAATGCTGGGACTGCCACGGAAAGCATAACATCAAGAAAAAATCAGACCTGGAATCGACCGTTAACAGGAAGAACATCCCTTTGACCTGTTCAACCTGCCACGAGAATATGAACGTTGTGGTCAAGTATAACATCCATCGGGAAACGCCCTATCAGGAATATCTGCAGAGTGTTCACGGCAAAGCTCTCTACAAAAAGGGACTCCTTTCTTACGCGGCGGTGTGCACGGATTGCCACGGTGTTCACGACATAAAAGGAGTCGGAGAACCCCATCTCATGGCCAAGAATCCCGAGACCTGCGGGAAATGCCATAGCCTGATTTTTAACGAATATCGAGAGAGCATCCACGGGCAGAAAGCTCTGGAAGGGAATATTGATGTCCCGCTCTGCGTGGACTGCCACGGTGAACACAAGATTGTTCCGCCGTCGAGTGAAGGGTCTCCTACCTCGCCGAAGAGAATTCCTGATACCTGCTCCGCCTGCCACGCCAGGCTTGAGATAATGAAAAAATACGGCGTTCCTGAAGATAGGATTGAAACTTTCATCGAAAGCATGCATGGAATTGCCATTGGCTATGGCTATGATGCTGCGGCGAACTGCTCCAGCTGTCATGGCGTTCATGATATCAGGCCGGCAAATGACCCTAACTCCAAGGTCAACCCGGCCAACCTGGCCAAGACCTGCGGACAGGAGAAATGTCATCCGGGTATGCCGGAAAAGATCTCTCGTTCCAAGATTCATGTCGCAGCCAGCAAAAAGGAATCCGGTCCGCTCTACTATGCCCAGCAGATCCTCCTCTGGCTTGTTTTTGCCCTTATTTTGTTCACGGTCATCTGGTTCGTGCTCGGATTCATCAAGAAAACAAACCTCCTTAAAAAAAGATGAAAGCCAGAGTCCATTCACTTCCTCTATTCTTTGTGCTCTTCTTCATTGCCCTCTCCTCGAGCTTTTCTTTCTCCTCTTCGGATGAAGATTGTCTGTCCTGCCACCAAGACCCTGAGTTAAAAAATGGTGCAGGGAAATCTCTCTTTGTCGACCATGAAAAATTTCTTTCTTCAGTCCACGGTCAGAGGGGAATTTCCTGCGTCATGTGTCATACCGACTTAGAAGGATTTAAGGATTTCCCTCACCCTGAAAGATTAAGGGCTGTCGACTGTGGAGAATGCCATGGCAAGGCTGTCCGAGAATTCAAGGAGAGCACTCACAGCCTGGACAAGACAGGCGAAGGACTGATAACTGTCAGCTGTGCCGACTGCCATGGAAAACATGACATAAAATCCAAAGACGATTACTCCTCTCCAGTCTATCCTCTCAATCTTCCCCAGACCTGCGAAGCCTGCCATTTAGAAAAAGTCAAGACTAAAAGAGGCGTTGAGTTCATCAGACAGTACGAGAAAAGCGTACACTTCAGAGCCCTGGAGAAGGCCGGACTTACAATGTCCGCTAATTGCAGCCACTGCCACGGCTCCCACAACATCAAAGGAGTTCTCGACCCGCAATCCAGCGTCTCGAGAAAGAACATCATCCGAACCTGCGGCAGCTGTCATGTAGGAATCGAGAGAGATTATCTGGAGGGAGTCCACGGAAAGGATTATGTAAAAGGAATCAAAGACGTGCCTGTTTGCACCGACTGCCATAACGAGCATGACATCACTTCTCCTGAAGAGCTGAGTTCCCCGGTTTATGCCACAAAAGTGTTTGCAGTTTGCTCTCGCTGTCATGATGATGAAGCCCTTGCACGCCAGTATGGCTTCCTCACCGCACGGCTGAAGACCTTTTCCAACTCCTTCCACGGAACCGCATCCAAATTTGGAGAAATAAGAGTGGCGAACTGCTCCAGCTGCCACGGCTTCCACGACATCCGGCCTTCATTTGACCCAAAATCCTCCATCAACCCTGACAATCTGCCCAAGACGTGCGGAAAATGCCACGCGGGAGCAGGAATAAATTTTGCCAAGGGAAAAATCCACGTGGTCTCAGAAAAGACGCACAACAAGTGGGCCTATTTTGTCAAAACTTTCTACATCATCCTCATTGCCGCTATAATCCTCACCTTTCTTGTTTTTATAGCGGCTGATCTTGCTCATAGGTTAGGTTTGAGATGGAAAGCTTAAGAGGCCAAAAAAAAAGTGAGCCGGAAAGTCCTGCTGTGAAGGATAACATCCTGATCACCGATGGTGAAATTTTTATCCGTATGAATTGGGCCGAACGCATCCAGCATTTTATCCTTATCATCACTTTTTTTGTCCTGATCGCCACCGGCCTTCCTCTGATTTTTTACGAAATCAAATTCCTCAAGTGGCTCTTCCCGACACAAAGAAGCTTCTACATCAGGGGAATTCTCCACAGGATTGCAGCCGTTGCCTTAATCTTTAATGTCATCTGGCATATCTTCTATACGCTTTTGACCGACCGCGGCAGAAAAAATTTCAAGGAGATGATTCCAAAATCCAAAGATTTCAGGGATGCTTTTGAGCAATTCTGGTTCAACGTAGGCTTAACACGTTTTCTTGTCAGACGAGGCTTTCTTAAGAACTTCTTTAAAGCCCACCCCTACTGGCTCTTTGAAAACCCGCCGGAGTATGACCGTTACAATTTTATCGAAAAATTCGAATACTGGGCTGTGGTCTGGGGGTCGCTGCTGATGATTGTCAGCGGTTTCTTTATGTGGAATGTCGAGCTTTCCCTGAGCCTTTTTCCGTTATGGGTTCATGATATATTTGTCATCGTCCATGGCTATGAAGCCATGCTCGCCTTTTTGGCTGTTATCATCTGGCATATGTACAACGTTCATCTCAATCCTGAAGTCTTTCCCATGAGCAAGGTCTGGCTTAACGGAAAAATCACAGGAAAAGAGCTCCGAACGCTTCATCCCCTCGAATACAAGAAGATTCTGGAGAAGAGGAAAAAAAATTTTGAAGCGAGCGGAAAAAACTAAGCCTTTGGGCATTCTTCTGCCGGCAGCAATTCTAGTGCATTGAAGAATCTTCCAAGCATAATTCTTTCAAAAGAACAACTAAGGATGCAGGTGATGGATGAAAAGAGATGTTGCTATTGATTGATTGCTCAAATTGTCAAAGAGGCTTTCTCTCAAGCTCGTCTATGATTTTACAAAAAAATCCTTCGCACCATTTCACGATAAGAATTTCTCTCAGGGAATTTCCAATCCTTTGAAAAACTCAGGCCAGAAAGGATCCTGCTCGGGAATGACGAGGTCGATTAGGTTGCCATTGCTGCGCCTCATGATTCTTTTGCCAGTATCTTTTATGACTTTTCCGATGATTGAGGCCTTTATTCTCAAGGCCTTTAGCCGCTTGATAATTTTCTCCGAATGAGTCGGCCGAGCTGTTATCAAAAGCGAGCCCTCGGCAATGGCCGAGACAGGGTCAATTTTAAATGCCTCACAGACCATCCTCACCTCGTCGGGGTAGATAAACAGCGATTCATCGATGTCCATGCCGACCCGGCTGGCATTGGCTATCTCAAAAAGGCCGCCGATAACTCCTCCTTCTGTCGCATCGTGCATTGCCGTCACTCCCCCTGTTTCCATAGACGCCAGAGCATCCTTGACGACTGTCATCTGTTTGCAGAGGGCTTTGGCCTTCTTAACCAGAGATGCTGGATAGTTTTCGAGGAGCTCCTTCTCGCGAAGCACAGAGAGGATGCCTGCCGTCTCTATGGCTGGACCTTTGCTGAGGATGACATCATCACCCGGCTTTGCTCCTGCAGGCGTGACAAAGCCGCTTTTATCGGTAATAGCAAAAACTGCGATCCCACCGATTGTCGGTGCAGCAAAGCCCGGATAATATCCGGTGTGGCCTCCGACTATGGCAATCTCAAGCTCGACTGCAGTCTTATGAATAGAATCGACGATGACCCTGAAATCATTATCGCTGGTCTGAGGCGGCATGAGCAGGGTATAAGTCATATACCTTGGCTTGACGCCCATAACCGCCACATCACTGGCGCCGATATGAACTGTATACCAGCCAAACATCTCAAGGGGCTGTTTTGGAATGGAGAATATCGGGTCTTCGGCGATGACCAGGACTTTGCCGCCGCCAATATCGATGACACCGGCGTCGATTCCAGTCCGTGGAGGAACAAGCACAGATGGGTCTTTCTTTCCCAGGCGCTTGAGGATAAAAGAGTTAAAAATCTCATAATCGATCTTCCCTATTTTTAGCTTAGGCTGCTCGGTTCTCTTCATCCCAACTCCTTTCTTACACCCATCGTATACTTCCTTTGACTACTGTTGTCTTCTTTTTAGCTCTTCGATTATTCTCTCGGTTATCTCTGAAGTCGAGCCATCACCCCCTAAATCGAAGGTAAGCTTCTTTCCGGCTGCCATGGTCTTATGGACTGCATTCCTAATTTTTGCCGCCACCTCTGCTTCTCCCAGATGTTCGAGCATAAGGCAACTGGATAGAATAATAGCAATGGGATTGGCCATGTTTTTTCCGGCAATGTCCGGCGCGCTTCCATGAACAGCCTCAAAAATGGCGCAGTCATCACCAATGTTTGCACCCGGCGCAACGCCAAGACCGCCGATAAGCCCGGCACAGAGGTCAGAAACGATGTCTCCATAAAGATTTTCGAGCAGGAGGACATCAAATTTATGTGGATTCAAAATGAGTTGCATGCAAGCATTGTCGACTATTAGCTCGTCATACTGAATTTCAGGATAATCACGACTTACTCTTCGGGCGCATTCAAGAAAGAGACCATCGCTCAGCTTCATGATATTGGCTTTGTGGATGGCGGTGACTTTCTTGCGGCCTTTCTCCTTGGCATACCGAAAGGCAAATTGAGCGATCTTTGTTGATGCTTTCTCTGTAATAATTTTGAGTGACTCAACCACTCCGGGGACAACCTCATGCTCTATACCCGAGTAAAGGCCTTCGGTATTTTCTCGAACGATAATAATATCGATATCCTCGTATTTAGATTTAGTTCCAGGAAGACTCTTGATCGGCCTCAAATTGGCATAGAGATTGAGTTTCTTCCTCAAAGCAACACTGACACTCTGGAAACCATGGCCAACCGGCGTTCCCACTGGCCCTTTCAGGGCAATCTTGTTTCTTTTTATGGAATCGATCACAGTCTGGGGAAGAACAGCCCCTAATTTTTCTAATGCTTGCGCTCCAGCCTCGACTCTCTCCCAGTTGATTTGAACTCCTGCGGCTTGGATGACCTTTAGAGCGGCCTCGGTTACTTCTGGACCTATTCCATCACCAGGAATCAAAGTTATGGTTTTCATCTTGAATCACCATTCTATTTTATATTTTTCTCTGCCAGCTCAAAAATTCTCTCTCCTTTCAGTAATTTCTTTTTAATTCTATCATATAGATAGGAAATGTAGAAGTCAAAGACTGCTCTGGCTGAATCGAAAATGATAGAGGACTTCTAATTGAATCCATTCACCTCGGGCTTTTTCATTTTTTTTCGTTTATATTTGTATTTATCCTCTAATTTATATAATATTTATATTATTTATTTTTAAAAGATGATGAGCAGCCTGCTTCTCAAAGACGGTTCGAGAGTGGCCATTATCGGTGGCGGCCCGGCAGGGTCTTTCTTTGCTCACTTCATATTAAAATTGGCTTCGAAAAAAGGCATTTCTTTATCAGTGACCATCTTCGACGGCAAAGATTTTCTTCAATCCGGACCAAAGGGTTGCAACCTCTGCGCCGGCGTTATCAGCGAAAGTCTAAACGAGAAGCTTAAAGAAGAGGGCATATTTCTTCCTGAAGAAAGGATCATCAACAGAGTCGATGGCTACTGCCTCCATGTCGACGGTGAGGAACTTCTCCTTTCCTGTGCTGAAAACATGAAAAAAACGATAGCTACTGTATTTAGAGGGAACGGTCCGCGCTATTCAACTTTTCCTGAAGCCATCAGTTTTGACGATTTCTTACTTAGCTGGGCTCGCGACAGAGGAGCAGATGTTATCTCCCAGCCTGTGAGGCATGTGGAAACAGCAAAAAATGACTTCGCCCCTCAAATTGTTCTTTTTGGAAAAAGAGAGGCGCCTCAAAAGTTTGAAACAGATCTTATCGTCGGCGCCTTTGGAGTTAACAGCTACTTTATGAAAAAGGTTCAAGACCTTGGCATCGGCTACCGACCACCTTCAACCCTCGTCACTTTTCAGGCAGAAGTCAAACTGGGAAAAGAAAAAATCTTCAAAACCTTCGGCAACACCATTCACATTTATGTGCTCAAAAATAAGATTATTCACTATGCTACTTTGATTCCCAAAGGAGATTACATCACCATAACCCTTATCGGCAAAAAAAATGCGACAAAAGATTCTTTCTTTGAGTTCCTCAAAATCCGGGACATCCAGGGTAAGATACCCTTTTTAAAGCCTGACTGTTTTTGCTACCCAAAAATTGCCACTTCTCCTGCAAAAAAACCCTTCAGCCATCGATTGGTGATAATCGGGGATGCCAGCTTTTCTCGCCATTACAAGAACGGTTTAGAATCGGCTTTCCTCACCGCCAAATCAGCGGCAGAGACTGCTGTAAACTTTGGCATTGATGCCCATTCCTTTTCGGTTCATTATCGCCAACAGATAAAAAAACCGATCATTCATGATAATATTTATGGTCGTATCCTCTTCTTCCTGAATGATTTTATCCTGTCTGTACCACTTCTAGCCCGATCCCATCTTTCTCTTGTCAAGAAGAAGGAAAATAACGCTTCTAATAAACTGACATTCTTGCTCTGGAATATGTTTACCGGGAACATTCCTTACAAAGAAATCTTTAAAAATTCTTTGGATATAAAACTTCTGCTCTCAGTATTGGCAGAAGTTATTAGCCTGTCTTTTCAAAAATTCAAAGCTTTTATTCAAGGTTTTGATAAACCTCTCAAAAATGCAAAACTTAAATAGATGTGAAATGAGGTCAAGAATAAGGTTTTCTGTCATAAGTTTGAATTGAATTCATCTTATTCCACAAGCAAAAAAAACCTGTGGCCTGGCAAATCTTGATAATAAAAATCATTGCTGATAGAATTTCTAGGCTATAAATTAATCCAATATTGAGGAAGAAAATGATTATTGCCGAATTTGCCATTTTTCCCACAAGCGAAGGGGTATCGGTCAGCGATTATGTCAAAGAGGCACTGAGAATCATCGAAAGTTCTGGCCTGAAGCATGAGACCGGCGGAATGTCGACAACCATCGAAGCTCCAGATATGAAAACGCTGCTCGAAGTCATCGAGGAAACCCATAAAGCTTTAGTGAAAATGGGAGTCAAAAGGATTCATATTGACCTGAGAGTTGACCACCGCCTGGACAAAGAGGCGACGATTGAATCCAAGCTCAAAGCTGTCGGCAAAAGATAGCCTTATTTCTTCCTTTTGCCTGCAACTCTAAATCTTTTTATCATCAAAGCCTCCTGGCTGACTTCAAGCAGTCATTTCTCCAAAGTGGCGAAGCAAATCGCAAAAGAGAATGGACCTCCTAGAATGTGCTTGGTCCAAAGAAAGACTTAAAAAAAATAAATCGGGCTTAGGATTTGTCTCTCGGAGTCACTCAGTCCTTCTCGCGAAGAAGCGGACGGGTGAGGCAAGTTGGTCCCCCAGCTCCTTTCCTGGATATCTCCTCGCCTCGATATTCCCAGATTTCGACTCCCTCATCCTCGAGCAATTTTTTTGTCAGAGGGTTGCCGGAGAGCACGATGCACTTTCTGGGCGAAACGGTGAGGATGTTACAGGCCATGGTTTCAAACTCAGAGTCCGGAACCTCGAGCAGCCGAATCCCCCTTTGCATAAGCCACTCTCGGAAGGCAACAGGAAGCAGCCTGGAATAAACCACAGCCAGGTCTTGGTCAACAGGGCTGATGAGGGACATCAAATGCATGACATCCTCAGCTCCTTTCCAGTGAGGCAAGGGAACGATGCGAAGCTCATCTACCAAATTTTTTACAATCTCCGCAAACTGCCGGATACCTTCATCATTGGTGCGGTAGCCGCGGCCCACAGCCACAGTCCTCTCATCGAACCAGACCACATCGCCTCCCTCCAACCTCCCCTCGCCTGATATCGAGCCGAGAATCGTGATTCCTAGCTCAAGGAGAAACTTCCGGACAGCTTCTGGCTCTCCTTGCCGTTTCGCCTTTCCCATATTGCATAAGATGGCTCCTTTGTTGGTTATGAGCACAGGGTCATGGACATAGATAGAATCAAGCCCGGTTTGATGGCTTGGCGGCTGAAAAAAAACTTCAGCGGCAGTTTTCTTCAAGAGTCTGACAAAATATTCATACTCTTCAAGCGCCCGCTCATAATCAGGACAGGCAGAATAATTGAGCTCTCTCCATTGAGCTTCAATATTTTCTTGGCTCAGGAACGCATCTTTGGGATGCTTGAGCAAAAGAATTTTTATGCGGTCGACCTCGGATTGAGAACCGAATTTCATGCCTTCACTCTACGGAAAATCCAAGGCTTTATCAATAATCCCGCCGCCAACAACGACATCGCGCTCGTAAAACACCACAGATTGGCCGGGAGTCACAGCCCTCTGGGGAATGGAGAATTCGACCAGAGCCTGGTTCGAACCTAAAGGAATGAGCCTGGCTTTTGCTTCTCTGTGCTTGTATCGGATTTTTGCTTTGACCGCAAGCGGCACTTTCAACCTATCAACAGAAATCAAGTTAATCCTCGAAGCTAAAAGTCTCTTCTTGTAAAGCTGGTCGTTGGTGCCAACTACAACCGCATTCCTTTCGCTTAAAATCTCAAGGACATAGAGCGGATGCGAAGCTGCAATGCCCATTCCCCTGCGCTGTCCGATAGTGAAGCAGGCAATTCCTTTGTGCTGGCCCAAGACTCGATTCTCAAGGCCGATGATTGGCCCGGGCTGGAATGCCCCAGGAATCCTGCTGCGGAGAAATCCCACATAGTCGTTATCAGGAATGAAACAGATTTCCTGGCTCTCAGCTCTCTCAGCGACACCAAGGCCCCACTTTTTTGCTTTCCTCCTCACCTCTTGCTTGGTGAATTCTCCGACCGGCATCAGGATGCGGGAAAGCTGCTCCTGGCTAAGGACATAAAGAAAGTAAGACTGGTCTTTGTCTGCGTCCCTTCCCTTTCTCAGCAAATACCTTCTTCTCTTTGAGTCATACGTGATTCGGGCATGATGGCCTGTTGCCAGATAATCGGCATCAAACTTTTTGAGACACTTCATCAAGACATCAAATTTGATGAATTGGTTGCAGCGAATGCAGGGATTGGGCGTTCGGCCCTGTTTGTATTCCTCACAGAAATCAGAGATAACTTTCTTCTCGAAATGCTTCCTGAAATCAACGATGTAGTGGGGAATCCCGAGAGTAATGGCTACATCGTGGGCATCCTCTGTGGCCTTCCAGCCGCAGCAGCTTCTCAAGCTCTCTCGCCTGCAGAATTCTGGGGGAAGCGAAAAAAGCTTCATCGTCACTCCGATGACCTCATAGCCTTTTTCCTTGAGCAGGGCTGCGGCTGCTGAGGAGTCCACCCCGCCGCTCATTGCCACCACGACTCGTCTCTTCTTCATTTTCGTTCTTATAGGATACCAAAAATTGAAAAATGGGGACAGGCTGCTTTTTACTCTAAGTTCCGTGATAAGGGTGAGGGTTTGGAGGTTCGGAGCACGCTGATTTTCCCCAGCGAGGAAAATCAGCTCCCATTCAGCCTTCGCTCTTCTCTCCTTCGGAGAGAAACCATGCCCGCTCAGGCTTCATAGGGGACTCCTCACCTCCAATCCCTCACCTCGCAACAATCTTGATCTCAAGGATTCTGAGATGTTTATAGAAAAAGGAGCTTATTCTCAAAAAATAAAAAAAAGTAGAATTAAAAACTGAGAATATGTAAAATAAGCGAAATATGCGTAGCTCATTTTCTGGAAAGATCCTGAATCTAAGATGAGTGCCAGAAAGGCTCTTCTCGTTTTAGAGAACGGAGAATTCTTCAGCGGTCAATCCATCGGCTTTGGGGGAGATGCCGAAGGGGAAATCGTCTTCAACACCTCCATGACTGGCTACCAGGAAATCCTGACAGATCCATCCTACAAGGGCCAGATCGTGACCATGACCTATCCCCTAATCGGCAACTATGGCTGCAATTTTGAGGATGTCGAATCCGGACGCCCCTGGATCGAAGGTTTTGTCATCAAAGAGCTGGCTGCTCTTTCCTCGAACTGGAGGAAAAAAGAAAGGCTGGAGGATTATCTCCAGAAGCACAAGATTGTTGCCATCCAGGGCATAGACACAAGACGCCTGACCAAGCTCATCCGCACTGGAGGCGCACAGAGAGCTTTGATCTCCACCACAAGCGATGACCTCAAAGCTCTCCTCAAACGAGTGAAGAAAATCCCCTCGATCGTCGGCCTCGACTTGGTCAAGGAAGTAACAGCCTCTCAAGCCTACAGATGGCAAGAAGGCCCCTATTCCTGGCCCAAGGGCTATTCAGCCAAAAGAAGATTCAGGCACCTTGTCGTGGTCTATGATTTCGGAGTCAAACGAAACATTCTGAGAAACCTGGTCTTGAACAAAGCCGAGGTAGTCATCGTTCCTGCCAAAACATCCTGGGAGGAAGTGGTGAAAATGAAGCCGGACGGCGTCCTCCTCTCCAACGGTCCTGGCGACCCTGCTCCAGTGGGCTATGCCATCGAGAACATCAAAAATCTGACGGGGAAAGTCCCCATCTTCGGAATCTGCCTCGGCCACCAGCTCTTAGGCCTTGCTTTGGGAGGAAAGACTTTCAAGCTTAAGTTTGGCCATCGCGGAGCAAACCACCCGGTCAAGAACCTGGAGAGCGGCGCCATCGAGATAACCTGCCAGAATCACGGCTTTGCTGTCGATATTAATTCTTTGGACGGTTTGGCAAAGCTGACCCACCTCAACCTCAACGACCTGACGGCCGAGGGGCTTGCTCTAAGGGAAAAATTTCTTTTCTCAGTCCAATACCATCCGGAGAGCTCTCCGGGACCAAGGGACTCAAGATATCTTTTTCATGAATTCAGTAAAATGATGGATGATTTCAAGGGAAGATAAAGTGCCAAAACGGGAAGACATCAAATCCATATTGATCATCGGCTCAGGCCCGATCATCATCGGCCAGGCCTCCGAATTCGACTACTCGGGAACCCAGGCTCTTAAGGCTCTCAAAGAAGAGCATTATAAGCTCATTCTGGTCAACTCCAACCCGGCAACAATCATGACCGACCCTGAGTTTGCAGACCGCACTTACCTTGAGCCTTTAACAGTCGAGTATCTGGAAAAGGTAGTCGAGAGAGAAAAGCCTGACGCGCTCCTGGCCACCCTCGGCGGGCAAAAGGCACTGAATCTATCCCTGGCTCTTCATGAGAAAGGAATCCTGAAGAAGAACCAAATCCAGCTCATCGGAGTCACAGCGGATTCAATCAAAAAGGCAGAGGACCGGCTGCTCTTCCGCCGCTCGATGGAAAAAATCGGCCTTGAAGTCCCTGAATCCGGCTATGCCTCTAGCATGAAAGACGCGGTGGCCATCGTCAAGCGAATAAAATTTCCGGTGGTCATCCGGCCCTCATTCACCTTGGGAGGAACAGGAGGCAGTATCCTCAAAGATTGGGATGACTTCTATAAATTCGTCCCTCTCGGCCTTGCCATCAGCCCCATCTCAAAAGTTCTGATCGAGAAATCGATCATCGGCTGGAAAGAGTTCGAGCTGGAAGTCATGAGGGATAAGAAAGATAACGTGGTCATCGTCTGCCCCATCGAAAATTTCGACCCGATGGGCGTCCATACCGGAGATTCGATCACCGTCGCTCCAGCCCAGACCCTGACCGATAAGG
>CAZJXZ010000036.1:0-16301 GCA_964549955.1 uncultured Eubacteriales bacterium | reverse complement strand
ACTCCTCTCTGGTGGGAAATCAAAATCCTTCTTGTCTCCGATGGAGATTACAAAGTCACTGAAGGAAAATCATCCTATTTCGGACGCTATTCCTTCACCATTATCTGGACAGGATGTATGGAAAAAAACGACGATGACTTTATCTTATATTACGAAAACTCAGAGCTTTTAAGGTTCGCGGCCGAAGAGAGGGCCATGTCTCCTGGCGCTGTTCGAGTCCTTTCTGCAGAGGAGTTTGTGGATAAGCCTTCTTTCGACCTCAATTACATCTTGAGAAAAGGAGAAAGCCTCTACTTTGACTTCATCGTCAACGGCTTTCTCACTCCTCAGAACAATTCCCAACATAAATTTTACCTCAATCTGCCTTCCTCGGAAGAAGCCGCCCTTCACTCTCCAGAAATCAATTACGACTTTTTTGTCAGCAGAGGCTCCAACCATATCTTTCTCGTTGAAAAAGACATCTATTCAGATTCGGTTGAAAAGAAATCTTCATGGGAGTGGAAATATCAGAAATGGCACATCATTCAGAATAATCCTGTCTTCTTTTCCAACAGCCATCAGGTCAAGGTCGAAGTTTTGGTCAAGCCTCATTTTTCAAAGGGTGCGCGTGCCGCTCAGGCGCGGGGGTGATATTTGTCGTAGAGACGGCGAATCCTCTGCCGGCTGACATGTGTGTAGACTTGAGTGGTGGTTATCTGGCTGTGACCGAGCATCAATTGCACAGACCTAAGGTCAGCGCCTCTCTCCAGAAGATGAGTGGCAAAAGAATGGCGCAGGGTATGGGGGCTGATTTTTGGCTCCAATCCCGCCTTTTTAGCATAAGCTCTCAATAGCTTCCAGAAACCTTGGCGGGTGAAAGCCTTTCCTCTTGAGGTAAGGAAAAGGAACTCGGTTGGGTTCTTTAAGAGGAAAGGGCGGGCCTGGCTTAGATATCTGCGCACAGCGTTTGAAGCAGATCCTCCGATAGGGACGATTCTCTCCTTTCCTCCCTTGCCCACGCAGAGAAGAAATCTATCCTCCAGGTTTATATCTTCAGGCTTCAGGGTCAGGAGCTCCGTAACCCTTAATCCCGTGGCATAGATAAGCTCCAGCATGGCCTTATCCCTGATTCCACGAGCACTCGCTTCGGCTGGCTGGTTGAGAAGGGTCTCGACTTCCTCCACTGTTAAAAACTTTGGCAAAGAAAACCAGCTCTTGGGAGAAGAAAGATTAGCAGCCGGATTCCTCCTGACCGTGCCTTCGCCAACCAAGAACTTGTAATAGCTTTTTAAAGAGGAAATGAGCCTGGCCAGGGAACGGGACGAAAGCCCGCTCCGGCTCTGCTCGTGGATAAACTTTATCAAATCCTCTTCCCCCGCCTTTAGCCAAGGCTTTTTCTCTTTCTGCAAGAAAAGAAAAAGCTTCTTCAAATCTTGGGAGTAAGAAAGAAGCGTATTTGAAGACAGGCCTTTTTCCACGGATAAGAATTCAAGAAAGACCCGCAGGGCATCCTCAGCTCGTGAAAGATTCTTCATGTGAAAAAAGGATTTGAACTTTTTTCCTGTCCAACTGTTGTTGAAGGACCATGACCAGGAAGGATAATCGTCTCATCAGGCAAGACCAGGATTTTGCTCTTTATAGAATTCTCCAGCTCTTTCCAAGAGCCTCCCGGAAAATCGGTGCGTCCCACTCCTCCTGAAAAAAGAGTATCCCCGGAAAGCAGAAATCCATCTCCAAAAAAACTGAGACTTCCTGGAGAGTGGCCGGGTGTATGGATAACTTCTAAAAAAGATTTCCCGATTTTTATCTTATCGCCCTCTTTGAGCAGACGATCTGGAGAAGGGGAATCCTTGGCCTCAAGAAAAAGGGCAAGCTCCGAGTGCTGCGATTTTTCCAGCATGGGCTTGTCGGCTGAATGGATGCAGAGGGGGACGTCGAACTTTTCTTTGAGGTCACGATTGGCGCCGACATGGTCCACATGGCCGTGGGTGTTGAGGATAACAACGGGTTTGACACCTTTGGCAGCGATCAAGCGCAAAATCTCTTCTGCTTCAGCTCCGGGATCAACAACAGCGCATTCCTTGGTCAGCGGACAATAGACAAGATAACAGTTGGTTTCCAGAGCGCCGACAACCAGTGTTTCATATTTCATTTTTTTTAAATATAAATCTATCCTTATCCTCGAGTCAAGAAACCACTCCTTTAACTTGTTTTTTAAGGTCAAAAAAAATATAATCCAGCCTAATTGCCGAAGAGGTTTGAAGCTTAAAGAATGGAGTTAAGAAAAAAGATAGGATTTTTCCTTGGACCCCTTCTCTTTTTTCTGGCCTATTTCTCTTCAATACTTCCCCAGCATCCCAAAGCCCGCAGCCTCCTGGCTATCTTTCTTCTGATTGTGGTCTGGTGGGTGACAGAATGTATCCCTATCCCTGTCACCGCGCTTCTCATTCCTGTCTTGATCACGGTCTTTGGCATAGCTCCAGTCAACGAAGCATTTGCTCCTTTTTCCAACCCGATTATCATGCTTTTTCTGGGGAGCTTTATCCTGGCCAGGGCGATGAGTGTCCATGCCCTCGACAAGAAATTGGCTTACTCCATTCTTTCTCTGAGACCCATCGGCCGCAAGAAAACCAGAATCCTCTTCGCTCTGGGCTTGACCACAGCATTTATTTCCATGTGGGTCAGCAACACCGCCACCACGGCCATGATGTATCCCATTGCCCTTGGCATCCTGAGTACATTCAACTCTGAAAAGAAAGAGAATTCTTCTTTCGGCCTTATCCTGCTCTTGATGAGCGCCTATGCCTCTTCGATTGGCGGGATCGGCACTCCTGTCGGAACACCCCCTAACCTCATCGCCCTGGGCATGCTGGAAAAGCTGGCTTCATTCAAGATTACTTTCTTCCAGTGGATGGTTATCGGCCTTTTAGTCCTCATTCCTATGTATTTCGCTCTTTTTCTAATCTTGAGATTCAGGCTAAGAAAAGAAAGGGATACAAAAGAGGCTCAAACAACTCTTTCGCTTGAAAACGAAAAGACTCAAAAAGGGCTCACCCCAGGCCAGCGGAATGTCCTCTTGGCTTTCTCGGTCACTGTCGCGCTCTGGATTCTCCCCGGCCTCGTCTCTCTTATTCTGGGCAGGACCTCTTCTCTTTCTCTCTGGCTTGAAAAGCACTTCCCAGAATCTGTGGTGGCCATAATCGGAGCAGTCCTTCTTTTTATCCTCCCCATTGACCTCAGGCGCGGCCAATTCACCCTCTCTTTGAAAGAAGCCTTGAAGGTCGATTGGGGAACGCTTCTCCTCTTTGGAGGAGGCCTGTCATTGGGCATGCAGATGTTCGAAACCGGACTGGCTGATGCCTTGGGCAGATTTTTTATCTCCTCGGGCGGAAGCTCGGCCAGCCTCTCCCTGATAACCCTTATCTCCGTCACGTTCAGCGTCGCTCTTACCGAAGTGGCTTCTAACACAGCTGCAGCCAACATGATCATTCCGGTTGTCATCGCCGTTTCCAGGGCCGCTGCGATCAATCCCCTGCCTCCTGTTATCGGCAGTGCCATCGGCTGCAGCTTTGCCTTCATGCTTCCTGTCTCGACTCCTCCCAATGCCATTATTTACGGCTCAGGGCTGGTGCCCTTTACCAAAATGGTCAAATATGGCTTTTGGCTCGAAGTCACCGGAATCATCATCATCTGGGTCTGCGTCAGACTTTTTGCTCCTTTTTTGGGATTAATTTAACTTATCACACACACTGATAGGGTCAGGCAAAATGCTTCGAAACCCCTTTTCTTTATTTTATCAACATCCAAGTTCTGATATAATTATTGGCAATGAACGCCCTCGTTTCCCAAGAGGCATTCCAAGCGCTCGAGGCTCTTAAACTCGTATCTGCAAATTCCGCCTGCGATGGATTGCTTATCGGACACAAGAGAGGGCAGAGTTTTTTTATCGAGAAAATTTTTCCCACTCCTTCAGCTTTTTTCGCCGCTCTGGAAAAGTATCAGAAGCTCGACCAGCTCTTTGAGGAAAAAATCATCGGCTTTTTTTCTTTCAAACCAAATCAAAAAAAAGTCAAAAAGATCCTTGCTCCTTTTGCCTGCGGAAAACTCTTTCTCAGGCTCACTTCCAGAAGAAAAAAAGTGAACATCAAACCTTTTGTCATAGATTATGAAAAAAATTTCTTCATGAAGCCAATTCAGTTGAAAATCTTATAAAAAGAGAGAACAATGGAGAATCTTCTTGCCAAAGACCAGCAAAAATTTCTCCTTGGCTTAGCTCGAAAAGCCATCGAGCATTACCTGAAAACGGGGAAAACGCTCAAGGTCAGGATAGAAGACGAGGAACTTAAGAAAAAAAAGGGAGCATTCGTCACTCTCAAAGCCGACGAACAGCTCCGAGGCTGCATCGGCTATCCCCTTCCTTATAAGCCCTTATACGAGACAATCATCGATTCTGCCATCTCGGCCGCAACTCAGGATTTTCGCTTTGAACCGCTGTCCCTGGAGGAACTCCCTGAGATAAAAATTGAGATATCTGTCCTAAGCCTTCCTGAACCAATCGAGGATCCGAAGCAAGTCGAAGTCGGGAAGCACGGCATCATCGTTTCTAAAGGCCATTGCCGAGGACTCCTGCTCCCCCAGGTGCCCGTGGAGTGGAATTGGAATTTGGAGACTTATCTCAGCCATGGATGTTTGAAAGCTGGACTGGATGAAGACGAGTGGAAAAAAGGAGCGCAGATCGAGATTTTCTCGGCCCAGGTTTTTTCAGAGTAAAAATTGAAGGCAAGGAGAGCAGAACCAATAAAAAGATTTATCTTTCTCAGCACAGCTCTTCTCTTTCTCTTCCTTCTTCAGGGAGAGGGCGAAAGGATTCTTCAACGGAACCCTGGAATTCAGCAGAGAGTGAAAGATAAATTTCACTCTCAGCAGGAGAAGAGAAAGAATCCCGAGCAAAAACAACTTCAAGAGAACAAGATCAGCCAAAGGCTAAAAGCTAAGCTTTTATCCAGCCTGGAGAAGGAGGCTGAATTCAAAGTATGGGTCTATTTCACTGATAAAGGAATATTCTCTCAAGCGGCCCAAAAAAGAAAGTTGGCGGAGATCCGCCAGAGCCTGGATGTGCGCTGTCGCTGGCGCCGTTTGAAGGTCCGCTCAGAAAGAAATATCGTTGATGAGGCAGATCTTCCGCTTTTCTCATCTTATACAAAAAAAGTGGAATCCATGGTCAAACGGCTGAGAGTCTCATCGCGCTGGCTCAATGCTCTGAGCATCGAAGCTTCTGCCTCACAGATTCAGGCCCTTTCCCAGCTTGAATTTGTGCGCAAAATCGACCTCGTCGCTTCATTCCAGCGGGACGAGCCCTCTTCTCCTTATCCAGGCGGCTCGGCCGAGGGAGAGCCGAGCAACCCGAACATCGACTATGGCCCGTCGTTTCTCCAGCTCGACCAGATCAATGTTCCACTCCTTCACCAACTCGGCTACAGCGGAAGCGGCGTCCTGGTCTGTATGCTGGACACAGGATTCAGAAAAAGCCATGAAGTCTTCGGCAATGCTCATCTCGTTTCGGAATGGGATTTCGTCAACAATGACAACAATGTCCAGCAAGACCTTCTCGACCCTAACGACTATTCTGATTCTCATGGAACCGCAACCTGGTCGCTCCTCGGAGGATACAAACCAGGCCAGCTCGTCGGACCGGCCTACGGAGCTGATTTTCTCTTGGCAAAAACAGAAACAGAGAGGTTCGAACAGCCGATAGAAGAGGATTACTGGGTGGCCGGGATTGAATGGGCTGAGCAGCTCGGCGCAGAAGTGGTCTCTTCTTCTTTGGGATACATAGACTGGTATACCTATCAGGATATGGATGGAGAGACGGCTGTGACCACCAGGGCTGCCAATAGAGCGGTGAGCCTAGGAGTGGTCGTGGTCAGTGCTGCCGGCAATGAGCGGAACACGACTTGGGGTCATATCATCGCGCCTGCGGATGGCTTCGAGGTCATCGCTGCCGGGGCTGTTGACGCTTCGGGCAATATCTCTTCCTTCAGCTCACCGGGCCCGACCCATGACGGAAGAATCAAGCCTGAGGTCTGCACCCTGGGCGTTAACAACTGGATTGCGAGCAACAGGCCGGACGGTAGCAGCACTTACACCACAGGTTCTGGGACATCCTGCTCCACGCCCTTAGTCGCCGGCGTTGCAACCTTGCTCCTTGAAATCCACCGCGACTGGACGCCTGCTCAGGTCCGCTCTGCCTTGCTCGGCTCGGCAAGCCTCAGCTCGAACCCGAATAACGACTATGGCTGGGGAATAGTCAACGCGGCTTCAGCCGCCAACATAGACCTGGCCCTGCCCATGCTCCTTTCCACAACCATCGATGACGATGCTTCAGAAGAGAGCCTGGGCAACGGCAATGGAAAAGTCGAGCCTGGAGAAACCATCGAGCTTCGTCTTAGTCTCAAGAATGAAGGCTCAGTCACGGCTTTTTCCCTGGAAGGAAGCCTGAGCACAACCCATCCTGAGGTGGTGATTGTTCAGCCCAAAGTCGCATTCCCAGACCTCCCTCCTTCTGCCAGCCAATCGTCCCTTGAGCCCTTTGTGATTAGGATTCCAGCCTATTATCTTGGACATCATCTTGTCTTCCGGCTTCAGGTCGACGGTCCGAATAGCCTGACCCTCTACGAAGCTATCAGAATTCCTGTTTCCCGCTGAAAAAGTCCAGACAAAGATTCAGAAATAAATTCTTATCCCGACCCTTATCGCCAAGCCGTTCAAATTAATCTTTGCCGGCCTTGCTTCACTGTAAGCAGAAACCGGCTTTTCAGCAGAGAAGACAACCCGGGAATAGGATTTTCCCGTCTCTTCGCTCAGGAAATCAGTCATCCACAGTTTCCCCTCTTCGCTGACTTCTTCGGTGCCCTCATCGGAAAAAGAACCCCAGTAGCCCCAAGTGTGACTCCAATCATATTCATCATTTTTGCTGCCGGTCCAATCGCTGAAACAGACCTTTCTGGCTTGAGCCTCGAGGATTAAATAAAATCTCTCTCGAATTTTTAATTCCAGGCCTGCTCTGGCATGGAGACCAAACGCCTTAGAGCTTGTTTTTTCAGAATATGTCCCAGAAGATGAATAGCGGTCGATAAATTCAACCGGAGAGCCGGATAAATTCTTTTCGTCTTTATAGTCAAAATCGTACTGATAACTTTCTTTATAGCTCACTCTTCCCCAATAATAGCCTGCGCCGCATCCGAGATATAAATCCAATCTGTTCCCAAAAGGAAGAAAGTAATAAAGAGTAATAGTCAGTGGAATAATCTGAAACCTGTATCTCGGCATCCGAAAAGACTGCTCATCGAGAAAGATGGTTCCGAAATCCTGAGGCGAATAAAAATAGTCTTCCTCCTGGCTCAGTCGATGAGAAACACTTCCCTGAGCTTCACCAGTCAGAGACTCAAGCCCCAGTGCAAAAGAAATTCGCGGGGAAAAATCGTATGTTATCTCTGCTTCTAAGCTCCAGAGACGATGGAGCTCTTTTAAGTCGCACTCAAGAGAATAGGGGCTCAGGTAACGGTCTATAACGTAGCTTTGCCAGCCTTGAATATGCCGATTGAGGTCTCCTCCATCAATCCAGCTCAGCGCTGGAGAAAGCTTGAAGCCGAGCTCTGAGGCTTGGGCATTCAAGAAAAAAATGATAATTCCTGAAAGCAGAATAAACGCTTTCCCCTTCATTCCGGACAAAGTTAAGGCAGCAGATTTATAAGGTCTCCAAGTCCTTAGCATGAAGAAGATCAGGCTGGGTGTCGAGAAAACCGTTTGAAGGCTCGGGCAGAGTCTGCGTGTTTTCGAGACACCCAGCCTGATCCATAACCTTAGCTCTTCTTCTGAAATTCCTTCTTCTTGAGCATCTCCTGGGCCTGAGCCTTGTATTCATCGACACCAGAAATCCAGCGAGAGTTGGAGGGCAGGTTTAAAACGAATTCCAACTCCGCTCTTGCTTTATCGACCTCTTTGAGCTCGAGGTAGGTATCGGCCAGATAGATTCGCGTCACCGGGTCGTTTGGGCCGAACTCCTTGGACTTGAGCAGATGCTCGAGCGACTTCTTCTTGTCTCCACCGGCAAATCCCGGCAGCTTGAAATAGACTCTTCCCAGCACCCTGTCCGGCCCCCCGTCCTCGTAGGAGCGGTCGATCTCGATAACCTTATTCATCGCTTCTTTGATGTCGTCGACCAAGAACAGGCTTTTCAAAACGCCTCTTGCCTCTCCATAAACTCCATTAACCACGCCCAGCCAATAATAGCCGTCGGGCCTGTCAGGCTTCGATTCCACCGCTTTCTTGGCATAATAAATTCCCTGAGAGAAAATGGTCTTTTTGTCCTTGTTACTTTCTGTATGAGAACCGATGTAATAGTGCATCCTGGAAATCTTCCAGTATACTTCATGCTTATCATCAGCTTTCAAGGCGGCAGCCATGTATTTGTTCAGAGCTTCTTGGGCTGTGGCCATATCCTTCATCTCGGCGTAGAGAGCATCAGCTTGGGCAATCAACTCCTTGGCGTCCTGACCAAAGAGAGAAAGAGAAAAGCTCAAAAAGATAAAAATTAGAAAAAATACTTTTTCTTTCATCTGACTCTCCTTTTATCGAGTATTTATAGCATATTTCTCTTGTCCACAACAACAATAAAATATTTAAAGAAACCATATAAAGCATGATAGCAGAATGATGAAGAGGCTGAGGGTTTTGGCCTAAGCTGCTCCAAGCCATAAAAACCTGATCCATTTCACGGAATTTGAGATTCTTTCCTAGCTAAAGAACCTGTCGGCCTTCTCGTCAAGCTCGAGCAAATAACGCTCGATTTTGCAGCGCATCGCCTCCAGCTCGGCCTCGTTCAATTCAAGAGGAACAGTAAACTGCTCTCCGTAGATCGCCACGACCTTAGAAAATGGATAAAATATCAAAAACTTATCCCAGCTCTTTAAAAACTTTTTCTTGGAAGTGGAGAAAGTAAAAGGGACGAGGACGGCTCCGCTCTCCTGGGCAAGCTTTATCCCGCCAAGCTTCATTGTGCGATCAGGCCCTCGGGGACCATCGGGAACGATTATCAATTCGCCTCCGCTCTGAAGCTCTTTTATCATCTCGCTCCAGGCCTTGATGATGGCATGAGACCCTGATCCCCTTAGAATCCTGTACCCCCATCTGGACATGATTTGGGCGGCTATCTCTCCATCCTCGCTGGGACTGATGAGGGGCATGACTCCCCTGAGGCGAAAAAAATAAGGGACGATAAAAATCCTTCCATGCCAGACCAAAAAAATTACCGGCTTCCCTTCTTCTCTCAATCTCTTGTAGCCATCTTCCCCAATGATTCTCATCCGTGTGGATTTCGCCCACAGCCATAAAATTATTTTCCCCAAAACCCCAACGAGCTTCCAGCGAAGATTATCAAAGAAAGACATCGGCAAGAATCATACAAAAAACTCGGCACCAAATAAAGGGGACATAAAATAATAGTGGAAGAATGCCGTGATTTTTTAAAAATATTGTCTTTATGAGGCGGCGCCTTGAATGCTGGATGGGAATAGAGAGTGACCGAAAATCAAATTTTTATTTCTTCTTTGGCTCGACCTTGTTCCAGTCCGGCGGCTCGACACCAAGCAGGTTATGGACGAAGAAATCGTAGCGCTTCCGCTCGCCGTAAGCACCGCCCGGGCCATGGCCCTGGCCGGGGAGCACAAGAAGGTCGAAGTTCTTGTTGGCCTTGATAAGGGCGTTGGCCACCTGCATGGTCGATGCTGGATCAACATTGGTGTCCATTTCGCCCACGACCAGGAGGAGCTTCCCTTGGAGTCGGGAGGCGTTGTCCACGTTCGAGGAGGCAGAGTATTCGGGTCCCAGTGGCCAGCCCATCCATTGCTCGTTCCACCAAATCTTGTCCATGCGGTTGTCATGGCAGCCGCACGAAGAGACGCAGACCTTGTAAAATTCAGGGTGAAAGAGAAGCCCTCCCAGGGCGTTCTGCCCTCCTGCAGAATTTCCGTAGATGCCGACGCGGCTGATATCATAATAAGGATATTTAGCGGCGACGGCCTTATGCCACAGAATACGATCAGGGAAGCCGGCATCTCCGAGGTTCTTCCAGCAGACGTCATGGAAGGCCTTGGAGCGGTTGTTAGTGCCCATGCCGTCAATCTGGACGACGATGAAGCCCAACTCTGCCAGAGACTGCATCGGGTTATAGGCGCTGAATGATTTGGGGACAAAGGAGCCCTGCGGTCCGGCGTAAATGCTCTCAACGACTGGATATTTTTTCTTGGGGTTGAAATTCATGGGGCGAAAGATGAGGCCCCAGATATCTGTCTTGCCGTCGCGGGCCTTGGCCACGAAGACTTCGGGCGGGCGCCATCCCGACTTGAGCAGTTCCTGGATGTCAGCCTTCTCGACCTGCATGACTACCTTTAGGTCCGAGGTCTGGCGGACCTCGGTCACAGGAGGCAGGTCAACACAGGACCAGGTGTCGAGGTAATAGGCCATATCCTTCGAATAGACGATAGTATGGTTCCCATCGCCCTCGGTCAGGGCGGTGAGGTTCGTGCCGTCGAAGTTGATCCGGTAGCTGTAGAGGAAATAAGGGTCTTTTCCGGGATACATGCCGCTTGCCTGGAAATATATCTGGCGTTTCTCTTCGTCCACTTTGTCCGCGCGGCGCACGACCCATTCCCCTTTAGTGATTTGGTTCTTAAGTGTTCCGCTCTGGCCGTCGAATAGGTAGAGGTGGTTCCAGCCGTCGCGTTCTGACATCCAGATGATTTCTTTTCCGTCCTGGAGGTCGTAGCGGTATTTTTTCCCCGAATAGCAGAAAAAGGTTTGGGGTTCTTCGCTGATGACGACCCGGGCCTTGCCTGTTAAGGCGTCCACCTCGATGATGCGGTAAACTTGGTGGCCTCGCTGGTTGTACTCGAAGGTGAAGCCCCTGCCGTCCTTCCGCCAGACGAGGCCCGTCATCTCGTAGGGATTTGCGAAAAAGGTGTTGTCGATTTCGACCTGCGTCTTGGTATCCATGTGGAAAAGAACGGGCTGATCGACATCGAGCGCGTCGCCCGGTTTGGCGTATTCCATGGTTGCATACTTGGGCTGGAGCTGGTCGGCCGGAGATGATTCGACATACTGAATGAAGCGGTGAAAGCCCCTCTTAAGCCGATAGGCGGCAATTTTTTTGGAATCAGACGACCACGCTATCGAAGCATAAGTATAGTAGTTGCCTTCGGAGCCATCAGAGCTCAAGGCGAATTCTTCTTTTTTATCTTTAGAGCGGATATAGACATTGTAATTCTTGATGAAAGCCTCCCATTTGCCGTCAGGGGAAGTTTTAGCATCCTTGGAAGCTGCCTCTGGCGCTGGACCCCTTTCCCACATGGTCATTCCGCCCCTCTGCCCTCGGCGCTCTGCCGGCCCGACCTTCCTGCAAGCATACAAGGCTAGGTCGCAGGAATATTTCCAGTCGCCTACTTCGAACTCGATGGCCTTCTCGTTGTCCACAAAGGTAATGGTGCTGAACGGGAGATTCTTGGCCTCGACCTTTTCCCCAGAGGCTGAGGCTAAAGCGACAGCCAGTTTCTCGTGGTCGAAAGCGATTTTTTTCTCCTTAGTTGCGGCGTCCACAACATCGAACTCAAACCCGCCTTTGACTGACTTGCGGTACCAGAAGCGGGGTGTCTTCTCAATCCAGCCGCTCCGATCAACAACATTTAAAGCTAGGGCTTGCAGCTTGGCTCTAAGGTTTGCTGCCCGCTCATAATCAGCCTGTGTGACCTGAGCCCGAAGAATCACTGGCAGTAGAACGAGGCTGAGTAATAAGACCGTTCTCAAAAAGAGATTTTTGCGTTTCATGGTTCCTCCCTTATAAAAGATTTTTATAGAGAAAACGCAAAGAATTTTTTCTCTCTTGAAGAGACGAATTTCGGCCATTCCCTAATTTTCCCCATGAATTATACTTTTCAAATAAGAGCTCTTTAAACGTTGAACTTTTCCCTTTTTTTTCTCCATTTTTCAAGGGCAAGGCCGGCGAAAAACCCCAGGAAGCTCAATCCAAGACCGTAGGGAACAGAGTAGGGCCAGGGAATCCAGCTCAGCTGCAGCACCTTCATTTCAGATAAGAATCCGATTAAAGAAAAACCTCCTCCAAAAACAAGGCTGAGAAGGCCTGCCAGGGGCAATCTTCTTTTAAGAAAAATCATGGCCATGCCCGGAATAAAAAGGCCTTCAGCCATAATCTCCGAGGCAAGACCGAGAGTCTTCAAGATGCTCTGAAATTTGGTCGCCACCAGAAAAGCCGTTCCACCCACAAGAAAAGTCGAAAGCCGGCTGGCAAGAATAGCGCCTTTTTCCCGGCTTGAAGGGAAGAGCTGCTCGAAGACATCACGAGTCAGGGAAAGCGCCCCGGTGTTGACGGCCGTGTCCATGGTTGACATTATCGCCGCCACCACGCCCACAAACAGAACGCCTCTTAAAAAAAATCCGCTGCTGGAAGAGATGATTTCAGAGAAGAGAGGGTTTGCGAGTTTTCGAGAAACAAAGAGAGGAAGAGAGAGCATGCCGCATAAGACCACGGTCCCGTAAAGGAAAAAGAAGGTCGCCGAGGATGCATAGAGGGCTCCCCGTGCATCCCTCTCGCTGCGCGCGGCCTGAATTCTCTGCCAGGCAATCGGAGAGATTGTCCAGGCCAGAGTGAAAGAGAGAACGATCAGGATGTTCTTCTTGAAGTCAAAGAAAAAATTGAGATAATGGCCTTTCCCGATTGCCGAGGAAAGAAGAGAAACCTCTTTTAGGGATGAAAGGCCGCTGAGGAAGAGGAGAAGGCTGAAGAGGCCGGCCACAATGAAAAAAAACTGAACGCTGTCGGCCATGACTACAGAGCGAAGGCCTCCAAAGATAGAATAAATGAGCACAACGGCTGTGCCTAAAGCCAAGCTCTTGAAGTAGGACATGCCCAAGAACGACTTCAAGAAATGGCCGACAGCAACCATCTGGGATGCGGCCAGCACAGCCATATACCATATGACCAGGAGCGAAGCAAGATGCCGCACCGCACGGCCATAGCGCATCTCGACAAGGTCAGGAAGGGAGACTATGGTTAGACTTCGGATCGGTCGCACTAAAAAAAGAGCGAGAAAAAGGACGGTCAACATCGCCGGCGCTCCCATAATCCAGAATGAGCTCAACCCTGTTTCATAGGCCTGGTCGGCCGAAACAAGAATCGATGTCGCCCCAAACCAGGAAGCACAAAGAGTCAAATAGACTAAAGACCCAGGAAGCTTTCGGGAGGCAAGAAAAAAATCGACAATATCCTTCATCCTCTTTGAAAAAATTAAGCTCACCAGGAGGAGAAGGGCAATGTAGGCAAGAAAAATGAGCAGGAATTCCACCTTCACAGCGCCACTTATAGCAAAAACCCCTCTTCTTTAGCAAATTATTTCAGTTTTTAGAAACCATAAATTAAAAGTCGACTGCCCTCTTTTTTATCCGCCAATAACAACCTCAATATGATATAATTCGCTTTACATGAAAGCCATAATATGCACGCTTCTCCTTCCTCTGCTCGGCTTTTCTCAAACTGTGGAAGAGATGGCGCTTAAAACCGAAGGGAAGCTACGTTCAATCCAGTCCATCCAGGCTAATTTCGAACAAACCCTTTACCCTTCCTCTCTCTCCACACCCTTAAAAGAAAGAGGAAGGTTCTACTTCAAGAAGCCGGATTTTATGAGATGGGAGTACAGGGAACCGGAGAAAAAAATTTTCCTCTACAAAGAAGGCACCTTCCTTATCTACTATCCTGAAGACAAGGAGCTTATCCAGAGTGCGCTGTCAAAAGAAGTCTATGAGTCAGAAGTCCTCTCTCTCCTCTCTGGCAAGAAAAGCTTGACCAGTCATTATTCTGTCGAGTTCAGCCCTTTCCCTTCCGAGAATCAAGACTCTTGGAAATTGAAATTGACTCCCAAGGAGGAGAATGAATACTCCTTCATCCTGCTCGAAATCGACGAAAAGACCTGGCTCATTCAGAAAGCCATTTTTTTTGACTGGGCTGGCAATAAATCTGAATTTCGTTTCTCTCAAATAAAGTCCAACCTCGCTTTTCCCCAAAAACTGTTTGAGCTCGAACTGCCTGCGGATGTTGAGATTTTCACAGATGGACCGATCAAGAAAAACAGATAAAGCCAAAAAAGCTCCTCGGGCAAAACCTTTCTCTTCCCTTTTCGTATCAACTCTTGAGGACAGAATGTCCTCCAGGGATGAAGACAAGAGGCTCATCGAAAGAACGATCAAAGGCGAGAAGGAGGCTTTTGAATTGATCATTCGCAAGTATCAACGGTCTTTGTTCAACTACATCGGACGAATGGTTGGAGAGCGGCAGCTCGCTCTTGAATTCACCCAGGAGGTGTTCTTAAAAACATACTCCTCGCTCCGCAGCTATCAGCCTCAATATAAATTCAGCACCTGGCTTTTCAAGATAGCCTCAAATTTTGTTATCGATTTCTGGCGAAAGAAAAAAATCGATGCCTTCTCCCTTGATGAGCGGCAAAATTCAAACAGTCACATCTCGCCTCTTCAAGTTGCCGCCAACGAGAAATCCATTATCCGCAAGTTCGAGATATCCCAGTTGAGGACAAAGGTTGAAGGTTTGTTAAGGGAGATTCCAGCGGGGCTGAGAGAAGTCTTCATCTGGAGGCACATCAACGAGCTCAGCTATGAGGAGATCGCGGAAATCAAAGGCATACCCGTCGGCACGGTCAAAAACAGAGTCTTTCAGGCCAAAGAATTAATCCGAAAGCTTCTGGAGGAGAAAAATGAAGTGCCTCAGCATTGAGCAAATTTATCTTTACATCGGCCAGGAGTTTTCGCCTGCTGAAAAAAAGGAAATCAAGGAGCATCTCGCTTCTTGTCCAAAATGCAAGAATGCCTTTGAGGAGAGGAGGCTCCTGGTTCAGGCGGCGGAAAGCCTGCCTCTCTGGGAAACGCCGCCGCAGTTTACAAAGCAAGTCATGGCCAGAATCTTCTCGATCAAGATCCTGCCCTCTGCCTGGATAAAAGCCGCAGCCGCGGCTCTGGCTTCAGTGTCGGTGACGCTACTCATCGTCTTTCTCGCCACCGGTCAGAATCTTTCGACTCTCCTCCTCGGATTGAACCATAGCCTCTGGAATTATGTCAGAAATATCCTTCCCTTCTTTGTTAAACTCTTCAAGCTTGCCTCTCTCCTGCTCGGAGTCCTTCAGCAATTTACAGGATATTTGTCCAAAGCATTCTCCTGGCTAACAGCCTTGGCCATTTGGCAAATCCAATTAACCCTCTCCATAATCGCTATAATTCTGATCGCCACCCTTATCTATGGCATTAAAAGAAAAATTCTCGTCGGAGAAAAAGCATGAAAAATAAAACAGCTCTAGCCCTCATTATCTTCTTCGTATCTAGCTCGCTTCACCTCTATTGTCAGCAGAGTTTTACTCTGAAGAAAGATATTTATGTGGCCAAAGATGAAGTCCAAGACAACATCCTCACTTTTGGCGGGGAAGTTCTTGTCGAAGGAAAAGTCAAGGAGAGCGTTATCGCTTTTGGCGGCAAAATAACTATTGCCGGCGAAGTCGGAGATTTGGTCTTAGGATTCGGCACAATCATCATTCTCAAGTCGACCGCTGTCATCAAGGGAGATGTCGCCTCTTTAGGAGGAAGCCTGGAGAAAGAGCCGGGCTGCCGCGTCGATGGAGATACGATTTATTTCAAGACATCGGAAGACGTCAGGGATTTCCTCGATGAAGGCTTAAAAGGCATATTATCGATTTCCCTCTTTCCCCTCTTTTTGGTATTTAAGTTAATCTCATTCACCATCTGGCTCATCCTCGGAATAATCATGGCTTTGCTCTTCCCCCGCCAGATTTCTTCTTCCTCCAACCATATCAGAAAATCGTTCCTGCCCGTCTTCGCCATCGGCTTTGTGGCTATCATCATTTTCGTCGGCCTGGCAGTTTTCTCTGCTCTGCTTTGCCTGATCTTAATCGGCATTCCTTTGCTCTTAGCCCTCATCTTCTTGGCCATCATCATCCAAATCTTTGCCCGGGTTACTGTCTTCTACTTCTTCGGCGAAAGCCTGATGGCGGCTTTCGGGAAAAGCAAGCCCTCAGCCATCGCTGCGACACTCATCGGGCTTGTTCTGTTCAGCCTCATCACCTTTATCCCGGTCCTCGGTTTAATCATCTCTTTCTTCCTGAGCGTTATCGGCTGGGGAGCAACCCTGAAGACAAAATTCGGGACAAAAGAGGCTGGAAACATCCAAAAATCAG
>CAZJXZ010000035.1:2312-16563 GCA_964549955.1 uncultured Eubacteriales bacterium | reverse complement strand
GAGCGCGGCGTTCGCAACGCCGAGGTCGGGGGTTCAAATCCCCTACCGTCCACCAACTTGACTCGTAAGAGATGATTAGCAATCAGATTATGGTCATCGCCGGCACAGCCGCGACATTGGGTTTTGTTCACACCGTCCTCGGCCCCGACCACTATCTCCCTTTTATTGTCATCAGCCGGGCAAGGCGCTGGCCGCTGGTCAAAACACTCATCATCTCTTTTTTCTGTGGACTGGGGCATGTGCTGAGTTCTGTTGTTCTTGGTTTTGTCGGGATCGCTCTGGGAATTGCTGTTTTTCGCCTGGAGCGATTCGAAAGTTTGAGAGGAGGAACGGCAGCCTGGCTGCTCATCGGCTTTGGCTTTGCTTATCTTATCTGGGGACTGCACAGGGCAATAAAAAACAGGCCTCACAGGCATATCCACTTCCACAGCGACGGCGAGGAGCATGACCATGCTCACCGCCACGAAACAGAACATTCCCATCTCCACGATGAGCACAAAAAGACAAGTCTCACTCCCTGGATTCTTTTCACCATATTTGTCTTCGGGCCTTGCGAGCCTCTCATTCCTCTGGTCATGTACCCTGCCGCAAAGCACAATATTTCTGGAGTCATTCTGGTCTCATCGGTCTTTGGCTTGGCGACAATATCGACCATGCTGGCCATCATCGCCCTTTCCTCTTGGGGAATGAGCTTTCTTCGCCTTGGCCGGCTGGAAAGATATGTCCACGCCCTGGCTGGGGCGATGATCTTCATCTCAGGGCTGAGCGTTCAGTTCCTCGGCCTTTGAGGGAAGATTCCCCCCTAGACAATCTCGAGTTTAAAGCTTCTTGCCGCAATCGTTTTGCTCGGTTGAAATGTTTCCCTTTATCCTCTATTATCCAGGATAGATTACTATCATGAGATTTGCTGTCGACTGCATGCTCGGGAAATTGGCGAAGTGGCTCAAGATTCTCGGATTTGACACACTCTACTTCAGCAAGATTGAGGATTCTGAGCTCCTGGCTCTAGCTCAAAAGGAGGGGAGGACTCTCCTCAGCAGGGATAATGCCCTGCTCCAAAAGTCGCGCCGCATCCGGACCCTTTTCATCGAGAGCGAAGACTGGAGCTCCCAGCTCAAACAGGTTCTGGATGGCTTCAGCCTTTGGAAAGAGGTCAGCCCTTATTCGCGCTGCATCGAGTGCAATTTCGAGCTCAAAAACCTGCCGAAGAGGCAAGCCAAGAATCTGGTGACTCCTTTTGTCTATGAAAAAGCCAAGTCCTTTGCCCTCTGTCCTCAATGCGGTCGGATTTTCTGGAAGGGGACTCATCATCAGGATATGGAGCATAGAATAAAAGAAATCCTGAGCAAGGGAAGAAAGAGAAGGAGAAAGCTCGAAGAGAGAAATTTCTAATAATTTTTATGAAAGGAGGAACGATGTTAGTCGTAACCACTCCCAATATCGAAGGGAGAAAGATTATGAATTATCTGGGGCTCGTCTCAGGAGAGGCCATCCTGGGCGCCAATATCTTCAAGGATTTCTTTGCCGGGATCAGGGACATCGTTGGCGGAAGGGCAGCAGCCTATGAAAATGAACTTCGCAAAGCCAAGGAGATAGCCGTCGGCGAGATGAAGGAACAGGCTCAAGCCCTGGGCGCAAATGCCGTCGTCGGAGTCGACTTGGATTATGAAACCATTCATGTCGGCCAGACCGGCGGGATGCTCATGGTCAGCGTCAGCGGAACAGCTGTCGTTTACGAATAGGGGGAAAAATGGAGCAGCATATTAAAATCATATCAGTTCTCTGGATCGTTTCAGGCATACTGGGTCTTTTTTTCGCTTTTATTATTTTTGGCATCCTTTTTGGAATCACTTTTATCCCCGACCTCGGATATGAAGCCTCAGTCATCCTGAGGATCATAGCCATTTGGGGTTCAATCTTTTTTGCGGTTCTTGCCGTTCCTGATATCATCGGCGGTATCGGGCTGGCAAAGAAGAAGGAATGGGCAAGAATCTTGATTCTTGTTCTTTCTTTTTTTAATTTCTTCTGGATTCCTTTAGGGACTGCTCTCTCGATTTATTCCTTTGTCGTCCTGATCAAGGCAGAGACGGTCAAGCTTTTCAAGCCTTGAGCTGTGTATCCATAAGGAAATATGGCTTGGATAAGCGAATTATAGACTCTTAAAGTCATTCTGGAAAAAGGATAGAAATTCCAAATCTCAAGAAGAATAAGGAGCTGAAGTCCTGGAAGAAGGAGAGTCTGGTGAAAAACGAGGTTTCTTTTTTTCTTTTGCTTTTGGTCGGCTTAGGAGCATTCCTGCTTCTTGGAGCAGAAAATAATTCGGAGGAGAATCCCAACATGAAATCAATCGTTTCGATCCTTGAAGGCAATAAAATCAAGAATTTTATTTTCTCCAACAGCCAGGGAAATCGATTCCTTGTTGTTCCCAAGTTTGGCGCGCGGATTCTTGCTGTCTCTGTCGATGGGGAGAATCTTTTCTGGACGCATCCTGATGTCCTTAAAGGACAGGGTGGGCAGCGTTCCTGGATTTCTCCGGAGGGAGGGGACAAGGGATTCATCTTCAAGCCTGACTGGATAGGAACCAGAGACTTTTCCATGCTCGACCCGGGCAATTATCTGGTCTCTTCCTTCAAGGGGAACGAGCACCTAATTCTTCAGAATTCGTTCAAGACAACCTCAAACGACGGCAAGGAGAATTATGATTTGACCCTGACCAGAGAATTCAGGCCTGAAGAGGACCCCCTTAAAGACGAGCTCGAATTCAAAGCTTTGAAGTACAGCTTTCTCGGGATTGATTTTGTTCACAGGCTCAAGAATAATTCATCTGCGCTTCTTGACCGGATTTTAGGCCTCTGGTGTCTGATACAGGTTCCAGCAAAGGGGACGATGATTGTGCCGTTGCGGGAGGTCAAGAGAGAGGCCTGGAGGGCGACCTATTTTGAGCCGATTCCCGAAGAGTACGCAAAGGCCAATGCTGATTCCTTTTCTTTCTATATCCACGGCAGCCAGCGCTATAAGGTTGGAGTCCGTCCGGAATCAGCCCAAGGAATTATCTGCTATCTTTCCAGGACGAAACAAGGAGATTATTTCATCGTTTTCATAACCTTTCCGGTCAAGCCAGAAGGACTGTACACGGATAAGCCGAAAGTGGAGCAGGAGACAAACGGCGACGCCATCCAGCTCTACAGCCACTTGGAAGAAGGAGCTCTCGCTTTTGGCGAGCTAGAATGCCAATCATGGGGATTGAGCCTCAAACCTAGCAGCGAGCAGGTTTTTCCCATCCAAATTTACATTTATAAAGGCGCTCTTGAGGTTCTCCAGAAAATAGGCAAGAAGCTTGTCTGCCCTCAGTTCGACAAGTCTTACATTTTTGAATAAGGATTTTCGCAACTTCCTCGGATAGAAGCAAGCCGCAAATTATAAAATCTAAAGAGGGGTTTAATGATATGTTTCGCTTGAAAAGAGAAATTTTTTTTGCTAACATACTTCGTCATTTGGCGAAATGTAATAATAAGGATTGAGCCATGAGAAGTCATTTAAAAATCTTCAAAGCTTTAAGTGATAAGAATCGGCTGCGGATCGTAAAAATGTTAGAGGTCAAACCGATGTGCGTCTGTGAGATAACAGCTGTGCTCAAGCTCGCCCCGTCCACTGTCTCCAAGCACCTCAGCCTTCTTCATGGGGCAGAGCTCATCGAGGACAGGAAAGAAGGGAAATGGGTCAATTATTATCTGCCTGCCAAAGGCAGATTTCCTTTTGCCTCAGAAATTCTGAAGCTCCTGCGCCGCTCGCTCCTCGATGACGCCGATCTTCAGGCTGACAGGGAAAAGGCAAAGAAAGTGAATAGAGCAGAGCTATCCTCCTGAATTTTAATTATTGGCGTCTGTAAAACCATATCGGCATGCCGATGCTTCTCTCAATGGAATAAAAGGAAGCAGTTAGGACATCAATCATGCTTTAGTAATTATTTGATTCATTAGAGGATTTGAAGAGATGAAAGATTGGAAAATATTTTTAATTCCAGCGGCTGTGTTTCTGATTGTCTACTGGCTCCCAGTTGAAAACAGCCGCTTTCAGGGCAGTGTCATCGAAGGCTTTGCTCTTCTCAAGGAATATGCGCGTCAGCACGTTCTCTTCTGCCTTGTTCCCGCCTTTTTTATCGCTGGAGCGATATCGGTTTTTGTCAGTAAGGCCTCGGTTATTAAATACTTTGGCGCTCAGGCCAAAAAAGTCCTTTCCTATAGTGTCGCCTCAATATCAGGGACAATCTTAGCAGTCTGCTCCTGTACTGTGCTTCCTATTTTTGCCGGAATCTATGCCCGCGGGGCAGGTATCGGGCCAGCAACGGCCTTCCTCTATTCCGGTCCGGCAATCAATGTCCTGGCCATCATCCTGACCGCCAAAGTCCTCGGCTTTAAGCTAGGCCTGGCCAGGGCATTGGGAGCAGTGGCTTTTTCAGTCATCATCGGCTTGCTCATGCATCTCGTTTTTAGCAGAGAAGAAAGGAAAAGGGAAGGCTTTAATCTTGCTGAAGTTGATCAACATAAAGAAATAAGACCTCTGTGGAAAACAGCTCTTTATTTTGCCACCATGGTTGGAATACTGGGTTTCGTCAATTGGGGAAAGTCTGGCCAGGAGTTTAAAATCTGGTATTTCATCTATCGAGCCAAGTGGTTTATTGGCGCAGCTTTTATAATTGTTCTTATCTGGATGATTGTCAGCTGGTTCAGGAAGACGGAGCTCAAAGAATGGACGCTTTCGACCTGGATTTTTGCTAAACAGATTCTGCCCCTTCTCTTTGGAGGTGTTCTTGTCGCCGGCTTTTTGCTGGGAAGGCCAAATCATGAGGGCATCATCCCCAGCCAGTGGGTGGCGAGGCTTGTGGGCGGAAATAGCTTTGCTACCAACCTATTCGCTTCTTTTGCTGGCGCTCTTATGTATTTTGCCACCTTGACGGAAGTGCCGATCGTTCAAGGGCTCTTAGGTTCTGGAATGGGACAAGGCCCTGCTCTGGCTTTGCTCTTGGCCGGGCCAGCTCTTTCCCTACCCAGCATGATCGTCATCCGCAGCATCATCGGCACGAAAAAGGCTTTGACCTATATTTGTCTGGTGGTGATTATGGCCACAATCTCTGGCCTAATCTACGGCGCGATTGCTTGATGAGGAGTTAAGCTTTTCAAAAAGAAATTGATAATAAAAGTTTTATAAAAAAAATTATCTAGTTTGTTAGGAGGTTCATCAATGGAAATCAGAATTTTGGGGCCGGGCTGCCCCCGCTGTCATGAGGTCGAGAAGAGAACTTTTAACGCACTGGCCGAGCTGAATGTTTCGGCCGATGTTCAGAAAGTCACCGACATCAAGAGAATTGCTGAATACAAAATCATCGGGACTCCTGGCCTGGTTATCAATGGAAAGGTGAAATGTTATGGGCGGATTCCTTCTTTGGACGAGATCAAAAACTGGTTCAAAGAAGAATTGTGAAAAGGAAAATATACTTTTTTCCTTCTGAAGCCAAGACATACATCTGTCTATTTGGCTCTGGGATTACCCCTGGCTGAGATTCAAAAAAAAGAAAGCCAGTAAAAAAAGGAGGCTGCATGAAAGAGAAAGAAGAAACAAAAAAGAGACTCTCGCTATTAGACAGATTACTAACTCTGTGGATATTTACTGCGATAGGCGTGGGCATAATATTAGGTTACTTTGCTCCGTCAGTAACCAAATTCATCGCCAATCTTCAAGTTGGAACAACCTCCATTCCCATTGCTGTCGGATTAATCCTGATGATGTATCCTCCGCTGGCCAAGGTGAAGTATGAAGAGATAGGAAAAGTTTTTCGGAACAAAGAGCTTCTCGCCTTCTCCTTGATCCAGAACTGGATTGTCGGCCCGGCGGTGATGTTTTTATTGGCGATTGTTTTTCTCCGCGGCCACCCTGAATATATGATAGGAATCATTCTGGTTGGGCTTGCCCGCTGCATCGCCATGGTCATCGTCTGGAATGAACTCGCCGAGGGAGACAGGGAGCTCGCCGTGGGATTGGTGGCCTTTAACGCCATATTCCAGGTTCTTTTTTATGCGGTTTATATCTATATCTTTATTACTGTCTTTCTCAATGCCCTCGGGCTGGTGAAAGGCTTGAATGTTAACGTATCCATCACGGAAGCAGCAAAGACTGTTTTTATTTATCTAGGTATCCCGTTTATAGCTGGAATCATCACCCGCTTCACTCTGCTCAAGCTTAAAGGAAGAGAATGGTATGAAAATGTCTTTTTGCCAAAAATAAGCCCGGTCACCCTCATCGCCTTGCTCTTCACCATCATCGTCATGTTCTCGCTCAAGGGAGAATATATCATTGAATTGCCCTTGGATGTCCTCAGGGTGGCGATCCCCCTTGCTATTTATTTCTTCCTGATGTGGTTCGTAACATTTTTTATCGTCAGGAAAATCGGCGGAAATTATCCGCAGACGACTGCGGTCTCTTTTACAGCAGCGAGCAATGATTTTGAGCTGGCGATAGCCGTGGCCATCGCTATTTTTGGTATAAATTCCAATCAGGCTTTTGCTACTGTAATTGGTCCTCTAATTGAAGTCCCTGTTCTCATCAGCCTGGTCAATGTCGCCCTGAGATTCAGAGCGAAACTCTTTTCCTGAAGGTTCTTGCCAGGGTTTCATCACCTCGATGGGTATTTTGCAGCTTATGAGTGTGGCAAAGCCGCAGGAATAGATTTGTTATAGGTTGGTCAAAATATTATAATTGGAAATCAACAAGAAGAGGATGTTCCTTTTTTGAATTTTTTTTGCATGCATTTCTAAAGCCAGCGGTCGATTTAATTTAAAGAATAAAGAAATATTGAAAAGATGAGCTTGAGGAAAACCAAGCTGCCCCACACTCTGGTCCTCATTTATTTGATGGTGGTTTTGACCGCGATCGCTACCTGGATTATCCCTGGAGGTCAGTACGATAGGATAGAAAAAGACGGCCGGAACATTCCTGTTGCCGGCTCTTTTCGATTCAGCGAGCATCGACCTCAGGGTCTTGGAGCGCTCCTCATTTCTCCGGTAAAAGGATTCATCGAGGCCGCGCCGATCATTGTCTTCGTCTTTATTGTCGGAGGCGCTTTTGCCGTCATCCAGAAGACAGGCGCCATCACTGCCTTTATCCACAATCTTGCCTTGAAGTTCGGCCAGAGCAAAGCCTTGCGTGCCCTGCTCATTCCTGTAACCATGATTATTTTTTCCCTAGGCGGTGCGATCTTCGGCATGTGCGAGGAAGCGATGCCCTTTGTCCTTATCTTTGTTCCCCTGGCCCTTTCTCTCGGCTATGACACTATTGTCGGCGTTTGTATTCCCTTTGTCGGCGCAGCTTCGGGTTTTGCCGGTGCCTTCTTCAACCCCTTTACTGTGGGAATCGCTCAGGGAATCGCCGGCCTGCCCCTTTATTCAGGAATCGGCTATAGGCTTGTAATCTGGGCAGTGGGAACAGCTATCGCCATTGCAGTCGTCATGAGTTATGCCTCCAGAGTTTTAAAAAATCCGAGAATCAGCCCGACTTATGAAGAGGATTTGGAGAAGAGAAAAAACCTCGAGATCAACACTGCAGGTCAAGAGGAGGTCAGGATTCTCAGCTCCCACAGGCTGGTGCTTATTCTCTTCCTCTTAGGCATGATTCTTCTGGTCTTTGGAATCCTCCGCTTCAAATGGTTCATCAACGAGATCGCCGGCCTTTTCCTTGCCCTGGGAATTCTATCCGGAATCTTGGGCAGGCTGAGCTCCGAGGAGCTGGCAAAATCATTTGTCCAAGGCGCAAAGGATATGATCAATGCTGCCCTGATTATCGGCTGTGCCAGAGCCATCCTGGTCGTGGCCATGGACGGCAAAATCATGGATACAATGCTTTACTCCATGGCTAAGGCCATTTCGAATTTCCATCCCGTTATTTCCTCCCAGTTGATGTTTGTCTGTCAGTGCATCATCAATTTTTTTGTTCATTCGGGGACGGCTCAAGCTGCCCTGACCATGCCCATCATGGCTCCTCTCGGCGACCTGGTGGGCATCACCCGTCAGACCTCAGTCTTTGCCTTTCAGCTCGCTGAGTACATAAACCCCGTCCTTCCCACTTCCGGCGTGACCATGGGAGTGCTTGGCCTTGCCAGACTGAACTGGGAGAAGTGGGCCAAGTGGCTCATCCCGCTTCTTGTGCTCTGGATTATCTTCGGCTTTCTTTCCCTTATCCCGCCAGTCTTGATGCGCTGGGGCCCAGCCTGATCGCGGCATTAATTTAAAAATCAATATCTAACGAACGCCAATAAAAACTTGGCTTTATTATTTAATAAGAAATTGCTTTGACTTCCCGCCAAGCGATTTGGGGCGGGGGTTGTCGGTAACGAAGCGAAGCTTCACATCTTATTTAGAAAACAATGTTCTGGAATAGTCATGAAACTCATTAAAAATTTGCCGATAGCCATAGATAAAAATCACCAGGCTTATCAAATACAATCCTCCGTACAACCACCAATTCATTCGATCGGCGTAGGCAAAAAAGCCGGGAATGGTCCAGTTATAAAAAATGAGAATGCAGGAAACTAAAAAGAGTAAAAAGGGAACGGAAAGAATTGTGAATCGAATTAGCTTTTGTTTGTGCGTATCCATCGGATCAATCCAGAGCGGGGCAATGAGCGCAATCTGTTGGTTATCCACTACGGATTTGGTGGGATCCTTTCGCTGATAAAGTTGATGAAAATTTTTTCGTAGCTGAATTGTTTCTCGTAGCTGCGAGGCGACGACGAAGAAACCGATAGCGAGAAGAATTGGAAAAATAGCGATGGATTCGGTTAATCCAACCGGGAGCTTACCAAATGGAAACTCGATCTGCTCCAACCGCGTTTCGATCTGTTTCTCCTGCTCTTTCATTTTATTCAATTGACCATTCAATTCTGTCTGGATATTTTGCAGCTCATTAGTTTGAAGTTGCAATAAGCGGCTTTGTTCATCGATTTGAGACCCATGGATGTTCCAGAATTGCTGAACTTTATCATCTAAGGTTGAATAAAATCCGCCTTTGCCGCCATAGGTTTCCCAGAAACGCGGGTTTCGGGCAAGCTCAGCAGCAAAATCTTTTTTCAAACTATCAAGTCCCTCACTGATTTTTGTCAAATCAATAACGACGAGCTTATCATTATTAAGCGACTTTAGCGGCTCAAGGACATCGCTTCGAAGGATTGTCTCGTAAGTTTCAAACTGGCGCTGAACTTCCTGTTGCACACGTTCGTTCATTGAATTTGTTTCTGGAACTGAATCCCTTTGCTGAGCCGGAATTTGAATTGGCTGCTGTTGCGCCATATTTGGCGGGGGCATATTCGGCAAATTACTTATCGGAGCTGAAAAAATGAATTCTCTCAATCTTAATGGTTGGCTTTTTAATTCAGAATGAACTTTGTCGATAGCGCTCTGGATATTTTTGTATGTATCCAGAATTCTCTGCTTTTGGCTGATTTCTTTTTGTAATTTTTCCTGTCGTGAATCAAGACGATAATTTATTGCTCGAATCGAAACAAACGGAATCAAAATGATGAACAAAAACAGCAAAGCAAAGCTGAACAACAGTCGAAAGGTTTTCTGAAAGCTGCCTGCCTTATTTTGATAAAGCTCGTAAACTTTCCCAGAGTGTTCCTCTAACACTTTATCTAAATTTTGATTATTTTTTTCTTGCATAAATTTACTCCTGTCTGTTTTTAATATAAGAAATTGTTTTTCGGCGGCTTTAGCCGACGACGCATTTTCGCTCCTCTTCTCCCCTCCAACCTTCGTGAGGAAGTATAAATCACGACTCAAAAAGGTGTCAAGGAAAGGTTGAGAGCGCGCTATATTTTCTCGATGCCGTTCGGGGCGCCATCCCGGGATTTTCTCCACCAAGTCATCTGAGACGAGGTCCTGCCCGAGGAGGAGAGTGAAGGCCTCAATCCTTGCTTTCTTTTTTCATTTTTTACTCATTTCTTTCCATTTTACATCTTTCTCTTTGCTTTCTTTGAGACGAAACTTTGTAATTCTGCGGATAAGGGAAAGAGGCAGTGGTTTATCAAGCGGGAACTGGATTGATCCTTTGGCTATCTTAAATTTTAAAAGATCTTTTGAAAACGCCTTAACTGCGCTCGGCGTAGGATAGAAACCAATATGATGTTTGAAGCCAGCGAACGAGACCAATATCCTTTGAAGAGAATAGGCAGGCATCCCCCATTTCAGACTTTCCTTTGCTTCAGGCGCGGCGGAACGGACACAGGCCCGCATTTCACGCAGCTTCTCTCGAGCTTCTTTTGGAGCAGCCTGAATAAATTCGCTTACTGTTTTAGGTTTTGCTTTTCTTTTAATCATTTAAAACACTCCATTCTCGTTGGGAGATTCTTTTGGAACCTCTTGAGCAGCCTCCCATGCTTCAATGATGAGATCACCATCAAAGCGGAAGATGTGTATCAAGGCAATCTCCGGGCTATCCGCTTTGAGTCTAACCTTGCCGTGCACGGCCACAAAATTTCCATCTTCAAGCACCCGTAGAGCTTCAAAAATCTTGTTGGGAAATTCAAGGGCATTCTTTTCCATTCCGACTAACAGCGACCTGCGATCGCCTTTAAAGTAAGGATTGTGGTGGCGGAATTGCGGATGAATATATTTCTCGTATGCCTCACGCACTTTGCCGGCAGAGGCAAGACGCAGGAATGATACAGCGATCTCTTTTTTGCTCATATTTGTCTCCTTTCTGCCAAAAGACCATTTAGGCCTAAGACATTATTACCGTGCCATTTTGCCTTAAGCCTGGTTTTACGACCAGGCCAACAGATCGGACAAGGACCGCAGCGGCGATACTCATCTCCTCGGCGACAAATTTTCAATTTTCCTTGTGGGGTTTTCATTTTTTGCACCGATTATTTCTCCTCTTTAAGACGTTGGCGACGAGCAAGTTCTTCCTCAGTGGGAACCTCAAGCGCTCGCCACATCCCCATTGATGAGTTCTGAATTGCTCCAGTCAAGCTTTATCAGTGTCTTTGAAGCCACGTATTTTTTAGCGTTATTAATTCCTGCTGCAACGGGATCGTCATCGGTCTTCACATACGGCCAGTAAGCTGCGAATATCTCATAAGTCTTTCTGCCAAGCAACAAATCAAAGGGTTTACTCATTTGCTCATCCATCACTCTGCCAAGGAAGTCATCAAAGTAGCCAACAGTCCAGCCTCCGTGCTTGAATCCACATGTCGGATCTTCTTCAGGCCCGCCTGGAGCCTTTATCACTCCGTCAAGGCTTATGAAAGACAGGACAAGAAGTTTTCTCATACTATCCCTCTTTATAAGCTCTCTTGAGGGCTGCAATGTCAAACTTCTTCATCTTAAGGAACGCTTCTGTCACCCGCGCCAGTTTCTTCTTATCTTTCCCCTTCATCATCTCATTCATTGCAGTTGGGACAATCTGCCATGAGAGGCCGTACTTATCCTTAAGCCAGCCGCACTGCTCTGCCTCTGGAACTGCAGAGAGTTTTTCCCAATAGTAATCTATCTCTTCTTGGGTATCGCAATACACGATGAACGAGATGGCCTCGTTGAAGGCAAAGGAGTGTTTATAGGCGCTGTCCATGGCTACGAACTCCTGGCCTAGAAGCGAAAAAGAGGCGTATTTTACAGTGCCCTCCTTATCCGGTTCTTCGCCTTTGCTGTAGTGGAGGATATTATTGACTTTCGCTCTACTGAACACTGATGTCCAAAAATTGATAGCCTCTTCAGCCTTGCCGCACACGCTGCCCACGAACATGATCGCTGGTGTAATTTTCTGTTTCACTTCAGATTTGCCAAAAAGGAAAAAGATTATCTGCCAGGATAGCCCGTACTTGTCCTGCACCCATCCATACAACTCGCTGAAAGGGTATGCGCCTAATTCCATGAGTACAGTGCCGCCCTCAGAAAGCTTTTTCCATATTGCCTTGACCTCTGCTTTCGTTTTGCAAATGACGTGGAACGATACAGATGGATTGAACTTGAAAAGCGGACCTGCGCTGATAGCTTGAAATTCCCTGCCCAGAAGCTCAAAAGTAACAATATCTACAGAACCCGAAGGAGTGTTGTCCAGCTTTGATATGTTCTTGATTTTCGAGCCCTTGCCAAAAACAGACACATAAAACTCTGCAGCCTCCTTTGCCTCTTTGTCATACCATAAATGGGTTGTGATTCTTTGCATCATATTTTTACCTCATAGCTGGTTGTAAGACGCTTACCCGGTTGCCTTCTGTGTCCGTAAATGAGACATATTGCCCTATGCCAGGGATTTCCATCGGTTCACCAAGAACTTTCGGCTGGGGAATGACCATTGCCGGCGCCATTTAGCCCTTTATTTCAGCAAAAATATTTTCTGAAGTTTTTTACAATTGTGGAATTTATAAAGGGATTAAGATTCATGATTTACTTGAGGCTAAACTTATGTTTTTTTATAAGCCGTCAGGAATTCTTTCCTGGAAATTCCTGCTTGAGCACAAATTGTCCGCAGAGTGGACGCTTTTAACTTGGGATGATTGGGCATAGTTAAGGGAGTTTTGCTTCCATCAGGATTTTCACGGAGCATAGAAATATGTTCTTTTTCGCGTACAATCTTAAATCCCAATAACTCAAGCGTTTTGATAACCCTTCGCTTTGGGGCATCGACGGGGAACTTTTCCATCAGGACTTGATCCCGGTTTCGGCGACAAATGCCTCAAGTATCGGAGGGTCGATTTTAAGAGCTGATTCTCCAAAAGTCTTAATATGAAAACGGATTGCTGATTTTACATCTGAAAGGGCTTCTTCATAAGTATCTCCTTCTCCAACAATTACCCCCTTGATGCCCAGAGGATAGGCAACATAGCCGTCAGGATGTTTCTCAACAATAATTTTTAATTGTCTCATTCAAATTCTCCAGTTTTTTTAAGTATATCACAAGTCACTCAACATTTAACCTAGGATTTATTCCAAGTACTTTCTGAAGCGGAGGGAGCTGAAGATCGAGGCAGCGAGCCCGAAGATGAGAAGGGCAAGAACCTGGGAAAAGCCATCAACTCATCCAGCCTCGATATCTGTCCGATTGGAGAGAGATATTCCATGCTTAAATCAATAACATTTTTTCTTTTTTATGGAACGTTGCCGGTCTTCAGTCGTCTTTAGTCAATGAAGGATGAAGAACTCAAGTGAAATTTTGGGCTGGAATGGATATGATAAGAGATACAATCAATTGTATTCTTTTATTCAAGACACTGCGGTGACAGAAAAAAAATACAAAGTCTTCGAGGAATTGATGACCTTTCATAAAAAAGTATTCTTGATTTGCCTCGGATTTTCCAGGAATGCAGCGGATGCCCAAGACCTGACTCAAGAAGTTTATCTGAAAGCTTACAGAAATATCGGCACTTTAAAAGAAGTAAAGCTCTCCAAGTTCTGGCTTTTTAAGATAACAAGAAACACCTGTCTTGACTTCAGGAAGAAGCATCGGCTCAATCGAAACTCCTCTATTGCGTCCGGGGGAGAACCCGCAGATTTAACGACTCCAGAGTCGCAAATGATCTATCAGGAGCAGCTTCGTGAGCTGAAAATCTCCATCCAGCAACTGCCAAAGAGGCTGAGAGAGGTCTTTGTTCTCAAGAAATATGGTGACCTCTCCTACCAGGAGATTGCAGAAACATTAAAAATTAAAGAAGGCACCATCAAGTCTAGATTTGGTCGAGCCTGCCAGGCCATCATTGCTCAGATGAAGGGAGAGAAGGATGAAAAAAAATAACAATAAAACTCATAGAGAGATGTTTGAATTCGACAATCTCATTCAAAAAGAAAAGGAAGGCGCTCTCCAAAGCTATCGAGAAGAAGATTTTCGGTCTCGATTGAGTCGGAGGATAGATGAGGAGTCGAAAACATTAACTTCTCCTATTTTCTGGTTCCGAAAACCGGTTATGGCTGCAGGCATAATCCTGCTTCTGGTTGTTATGGGCTGGATAGCCGCACAGATATTTATTACCTCACCTTACGAGAGAGATGCCAGAGCTATTGAAAAGACCCTGGCTCGAGTATTCGACGCTCACGAGCTGCTGATTGGCCAAAGCATTCCTCAGGTTGAGCCGCAGCGCGGCCCGGACAATATTTATGAATTTGAATGGTCGCTCAAGCGAGTCATCTATTCGATTCAACGAGAAGATATTCCCGATAGTGATATTCCACGAATTTTCAGTCAGGCCATTATCAATGCAACCCGA
>CAZJXZ010000035.1:0-2212 GCA_964549955.1 uncultured Eubacteriales bacterium | reverse complement strand
GGCCACGCACTCCTGGATTCCCTTGTCGCCACCTTCAAAGAATTGGCCGAGTTCAGGGAACCAGTAATGGAAAAAACGAATAAAGCATTGGCAGATATGATGCGCGAAGCTCAAAAAGCAAAAGCCCAGGGACAGATTGACACCGTGTTTTTCAAACGGTTCCACAGGATTTTGATGGTCCTGAAATGTGTTATTACTCCAGTCCACGTAGGCGACGCCGGCATCATGAAACCACTCTACTTCGGAGCGATCAATGAATTTATCGAGGATATCGAAGGAGAGGAATATGATATCGAAAGAGCAGGGACTAATGCTGCCATCGCCAAATTAACTCAGGCAGTATCCCACGAACTCATCGATCTGCGCATCTATCTGGACAACAAGGAAAAAAGAGAAAAGCTGATCGAAGAATATAAAAAACTTATAGACTTAGGCAGAGAGACTCCTGAATTAACCGAACAAGACAGACAATTGCTCTCAATGAAAAATATATTTATTATCAACAATGCCATTTCAGATTATTTGACTGATTTCGGGATTCCACCTAAACAGGCAGGCTTGTATGACAGGAAAGGCGAATTCAATAAAGCCTTATCTCCGTTCTACATTAAAGTCCTTCCCGTTGAAGATAACTGGGGAAACGGTCTCAGTGTTTACACCGGAAAAGCATGTAACGGTGTCTATGAGGGAATAAAAGGCTGCACAGAGAAGGATTATATTATTATCTCCTACGGCCGGGACGGGAAGAAGGAGGACTGGAAGTATAATCCCAAAGATCCGGAAGCTGGTATTTATGAATTTAAGTCTGATAAGGATTTTGATAAAGACCTTGTCATTTGGAGCGGAAAGTGGATCAGAGCACCGAGGGTGAAAAGAAAATAGGATACAGAATACTAGGCGGGTTAAAAAAAGCATGAAGAATTCTCAGCCGAGGTTTCGGTAACCTGAAAAGCTCCTCTTAGCCCCTAAGGAATCATTCCTCAAAGGAAGAGCCATGGCCCTGAAAGCGCTGGAACTGGACGATGGTTTCCTCGAGGCTTATGCCTCACCGGGATGAGCTCTCATCTTGTGCGATTGGGGCTGGAATAAGCTCAGTTGACGGTCTAATAAAGAACCTTATCTTCGCCGTACTGCTTGATCATCGCAGCGATTTCGTCCAGGACCAACTGCTTACGGGCGATGATGGATTCGATTTCTTTATTCGTCAGATAAGGCCCGACGGCCTGTTTGATCCCGGCGAAATCCAGAGCTTTGATTTTATCAAGGAGAACCCGGGGAACCCGCAGGATAAGGAAAGGCTTGCCGTCTGCCTGTCTCTTCTTTATTCCGTTGATGCCGAACACGATCCTCTTGGTGTATTCCCTGTTCGAGCGGAAAGCGCGGGAATGGTCGATGAGAATCATGCGCCAGTCTTCTGTAAACAGAATATTCTCCTGGGTCGGGTCATCGTTGGCGATCAAGCTACACCAGAGCCGGTAGATGTAGCCCATTTCGTAGTACTGTTTCAGGGCCGAATCCGGGAGCTTGATACCTTTATCCACGATTTCGATAAGGCTGTATTTGAAATTGGCCCATAAAGAAAGTGTGCCCTTTTTTCCTCGAAATTCCCTCTCGACATAGGGGGGAACCATATTCAGTCCGATGAGCTTGTCCAGGCGATAAGCGGCGATTTCATGCTTCCACCTGTCGCTGGCGCCGTCGCCCAGGGTTTCGTCAACATCTTTCCAGGCCGCCGTCTTCTCAATATCCCCCTTTTTCAGATAGAGTCTCCAGGGTTTGGTCACGCCTGTGCCGATTGGCTCGTATTTGACGATATCAGCCGTTAATAGGAATTCCTCCCATTGCGCCCTCTGGGCGATCTCCTGGGGTGTGAACTGGCCGCGGGCCGAAAAGCCCGTGGCAAGACAGCAGAGAAAAAGTTGAATGATCAATATTTTTTTTCCCATGGCTTCACCTATTTATAAGAAATCGCTTTTCGGCTTGTGCTGGCCGAAAGGGCCTTTCTGTGCCCCTTTGCCCCTTCAACCATCGTGAGGGAGTTTAAATCATGATTCAAAAAGATGTCAAGGAAGAAAACTTGGCTCTATTCGAGGTGCTTTCTGAAGCGGAGGGAGCTGAAGACAGAGGCTGTGAGCCCAAAGATAAGAAGAGCAAGAATCTGAGGCCAGAGCACAGCGATTCCGTTTCCTTTTAATAAAATTCCTCTCACCGC
>CAZJXZ010000034.1:0-16581 GCA_964549955.1 uncultured Eubacteriales bacterium | reverse complement strand
GTGCGAGTATCCATCGAGAGCTGGAGCTTTTGGTTAAGGCTGGACTCAAGCCGACCGAAGCGCTGGCAGCAGCGACTTCTGTTCCGGCAAAAATCTTTGGCCTAAAGAATAGGGGAAATATCGCCTCCGGATTTCGAGCGGATTTGCTGCTTGTCAAAGGAGATCCTACCTCTGACATCACCTTGACGCGGGATATCGTCGCAGTCTGGAAAGCAGGAGTTCCTTTTATGCGGCCTTTGGCTGAAAAAGCGGTTGCGCCTAAGATATCTGCCTTTGAAGGAGAATCAGGGCTGGTCAGCAATTTTGATGACGGCAAGCTCAGCTCTTTTTTTGGCTGTGGCTGGCAAGTCTCGACTGACCAGATGCTCGGCGGCAAGTCGACAGCAGAGATTAAAGTCATAGAAGGTGGAGTTGAGGGCAGCCCGTACACGTTGGAAATCAAAGGGAAAATCGAGCCTGGAGCAATGTACAAATGGGCAGGCGCCATGTTTTTCCCCGGTTCAAAACCGATGGTTCCTGTTGACCTTTCTCGCTTCAAAGAGATTGTCTTCTGGGCAAAAGGCGAGGGAAGGGATTATAGGATCATGCTCTATGCTGAGCGATTCGGCTACATCCCTCTGCAGAAGAATTTTTTCGCAGGAGCGGAGTGGAAGCAATATATTTTTCCTCTTGCTGATTTCTCCCAGTTTGACGGCAAAGGCCTCATGGGAGTTCTGTTTACAGGAATTGAAGAAGGCAACTTCACCCTGTTCATCGACAGCGTTGGGTTTCGTTAGAAATACACGATCTTTTTTTGCGCAATAATCATAGCTATCCACAGAATTCATAATGTTTCTGCTATTTGAGGCAGCTTTGGAGGGGTTTGTAAATCAAGGCCCTTTATGCTATTTTCAGCGATTGATGGGATTTGCTAGGAGAAAGGAGAAGAACCATGAGGCGTTTTGTTTTACTTTTGACATTACTCACTTTTCTCGGGCCGATGCTTGTCCTTGGGGCTAATGCTCAAGATGAGCTCAGAATCTGGAAAGAATTTGTTGCTGGTTTGAAAAAGGGTGAAATCACGGCAGATAAAATCCGCCCTTACCACGAGATGTTAAAACAGCCGATTTTGGATATGTTGAACAAGATGCGCGGAATGGCAAACTGGAAGGAGTTTGAGGCCAGGCCCGAAATCTTTCTAGTCGAGAGCAAAGTCCATTTCCTGATCCCCCTGACTTTTCAAAACAGAAGAACAACTTATTGTTTTACTTTTCTCCGAGAAGGAGAGAATTGGTATTTCGTCCAGCCGGAGACAATCCTGGTCCGCATGGATAAAATTTCGTCCCTTCCCGCATCCGCTTTTCCTGATACAACCGAGGAGACAAAAGCCTGGCTGCGCGAAGAAATCCGCATCTCGAAGGATGTCAGGCTTTTTAATTTTTTAGTTCAAGAAAAGGGGAAGGATTTCGCTTTCGGCTGGTTCTGCGACGGTTATGGCTATTTCCTGGCTGCCAGGGTCCATGTTCCATTCCTTCCAGACCAGAAGGCCTTTATCCTTTACCTCTGTTGGGAGCAGGCGAATTTGCGAGGTCAAAAAGTCACTCTGGAGAGACTGGAAGACAACGAGGCTGTCGTGCGCTTGCAGCCATTCCATTTTTTGCTCTATGAAGCGACGGCTCACCTCAAGCCTCAAATCTCGTTTGAAGACTACAGGAAGATATTTGAGAACATTTGGCAAGATCGTGCAGAAAAAGCCGGCTGGGACCTCGAGATAAAATATGAAAAAGACGACTGTATTTTTAAATTTTTGAAGCATAAAGGTGAAGCAGACGGCAATCGCTGATAATTTAGAAGTTGGCTTCCAATCAGAACTTAAATTGGGCTCAAGAGCTATGATGATTTTTTATGGTGACGGAAACAGATAAAAAATTAGACTTTTTCTCGCAGAGCCTGCCAGATAGCTTTGCTGATTTGAATGTCTTGCACCGCCACTCCAGTAAGGTCACAAACCGTGATTTCATCATCCGCAGCTCGCTGCAGATTCTTATTGGTTATGACGGCTCCCAGCTCGACGAGGTCTCCTTTCTTGACCAGGCCCTGCTGCAGCGCATGAAAGGTCTCTCCCCGCAGCTGACACTGGCTGATGCTATCCACAACAACTCGGTTAGCTTTCTTCAAGATGGCGGCATCAAGCTCCTGTTTTTCAGGCGTATCGGCGCCCACGGCCGTGATATGAGTCCCTCTGCGGATTTGGTCCGCCTGAAGAAGAGGCTTTTTTGATGGCGTGCAGGTTATGATCACGCTGCAATTCGAAGCAATTTCCTCCCCATAAAGAGTCGTCTGGATGCTAAAGCCTAGGGGCGCCATATCTCTTTTATAGGCTTCAAGCTCCTGGCTGTTGATTCCCCAGACGATGACATCCTTGAATTCCCGGACGAATCTCAAATACCCGAGCTGCATTCGTCCCTGAATGCCTGCGCCAAAAATCCCAACACGCCGGACCTTTTGAGGAGCCAGATATTTAGCAGCAGTGGCGCCTGCGGCAGCTGTCCGGATATTCGTCAGATAGGCCTCATCTTGCAAGATACAAACCAATTCGCCATTCTTCTGGCTGAAAAGAAGCATCAGCCCGTGGCCAGTCGCTCGTCCTATTCTTGCCTTTTCATAAAATCCTGAGGCAATCTTGATGACATAGTAGTCGTCGCCTTTGATATAGCCGTACTTGATGTGGACATCACCGGGCGGGTCTTCAAAAATCATTTCCCCGACCGGTGGGACTACGACTCTTCCCTGGGAATAGGCCACAAAGCCTTCCTCAATCAAGGGAATGATGACCTCAACGGGGTCTATATTCTTCAGAACCTCTTTGATCTGTTGAATATTGACCACTGCAGCCATTCTGAATCACTTTTATCTCATTTCAAGAGCATCGTCAAGCCGAGTTCTGTTTTAATACTTGACTTAAAAGGGGAGAGGGGCTAGTTTTTTCAAAGAATGCCATTTTGGATAAGGTATCGTCGCCAAGCACTTTAAAAATGTGGAAATTGAACGGCGACTTTGCCTGTGATAATATTAATAAAATGATTGAGATGAATTTAAAGTAAAGAGGAGAGGGTCGATGTCAGCCAATGAAACAAAGTCCAGCGATACAACCAAAAAATGGCTCATAGGATGCGGCATCGGCTGCGGTGCCATCATCCTGATTCTTATTATCCTTGGCTTAGGCGGCTATTTCTTTTTCAGGAACATTGTCGCCGGCTTCAGAGACTCAGAAGCCATAATGAGCACCTTGACCGAGCGCTTCGGTAGAATCGAAGATTTCTGCCCTGACCCTGATGGAGCGATAAAAGCCGAGCGAATAGAAGTTTTCCTTTCAGTCAGGGATTCCTTTGCTCCTGTTCGAGAGGAAGTTAAAGCGAGTTTTGAGAGTCTCAAACAAGAAAAAGCCGAGGGCGAGATTGATTTAAAGAAGCCTAATATTCTTAAAATGGTGAGGCTCGGTGTTGGCGTGATTCCCCAGATAGCAGAACTCCTCAAAGGCCGCAACCAGGCGTTGATTGATAAAGGAATGGGGATGGGTGAGTATTACTATATTTATGTCGTCGCTTATTATTCATGGCTTAAAAAACCACCAGAAGACGGGCCTGATGTCCAGCTTGCCGAATATGAAGAAAGAGGAGATTATAGGGATAGAGAAGAATTCATGGAAACGCGTCGGGAGGTTATGCTCAGGCGAATGAACCGTCAGCTGCACCCCATGCTTCGCAACCAGCTTGAAAAACTCGTGGAGAGCGATAAGTCAGGCGCCCAGGCGAAATGGCGGAAAAAGCTGGAGGCTGAAACCAAAGCCATGGAGTCGGACCGCACTCGAATTCTATGGAAGGATGGCCTTCCTTCTGCTCTCGAGGCCTCGCTCCGTCCTTTCAAGGAGCGCTTGGAGGCAAGCTACAATCCCCTGACTAATTCTCTGGAAATAATTATCGAGCAAAGAGAGCGAGTTTCGGACGAAAAAAAGCAAAATTCAAATTAAATTGGTCAATTGCCTGTTAGGATTAGGTATTATCCTTAAGTCGTTTTATTATTAGTAGCTTTGTTTTTTCCTGCCAAGTTTATAATCCTTGCTGTTAGAGATTTGGCTTACGACTTTTTTCTCTAAAACAGAAACTTCCGGCCGCCATCTGAACTGGAGGCTGACCAAGACTCCTGTGGTCAAGAGGGTGCCCAGAGTGATCGCTGAATAGGCAAGGGCCCAATTCGACGCCGCTCGCCCTATCAGACCGGGGTTGGCGATGAAGGTGACAAGCCCAGCCAGGAAGAGCATAAGACCTGTTATGCGGAAGGGAGGATACTTTAGGGGCGGAGCATAACTCGTGAGAGTTATCAGCAGCAGCCAAGGCAGAAATAGAACAACGAATTGTGCCTTGAGGTTGAATCCGAAGACAAGCACCATGCCGCAGTATCCAACAGCCAAGTCGATGAGTAGCGATACCTGGGATTTTCTTTGGCGTCCCACGCCCCAGCATAAGAGAATAGCGCCCAGCAGAAAAACTTGAATAATCCGGTTGGCAAGGAGAAATTGCCGATTGGAGAAGGAGAAAATATTAACCTTTTTGTCGGCAAAAGCAGGCGCGTCAACGACCAAGCGTCGGAGAGCGGCTGAGGGAGATTGATCAATAATCTTAGAGCCTTGCAGCGACCCCTTCTGCTGAGGGACGATTATCTTGGCATACCAGCCAGCCGTCAGAGCTTGAGTCTGGGAGGGCCCAAGGATAATTCCCGGCAGAAGAACTATGCAAAAGAATAAGCCAGAGATGAATCCCAGCAAAAGCCGCCAATACCCTCTGAGCAGAAAAGGCAACAGTAGGAGGGCGGCAAAAGGTTTGATGGCAGAGGCCAATGCGATAAAAATACCAGGAAAGAATTTTCTTTGAGCATTGAAGAAATAATCGAGCGCCAAAAGGGTTAAGGCCAGGATGACGAGATTGGTTTGGCCCAAATCCAGATTGAAGAGAAAAAATTGTCCGGTAAACAGAAGGGCAATAATCAACGGCCATGGTCTTTTCTTGCCGGAAAAAAGATGATTATGAATGCGGGCTCCAAGATATATGGAAGATGCCCAGAGGAAGACATTGATAATGTACCAGATGATTATCGCTGTCTTGAGTGGCAAGAGAGTTAGAGGAGACAGAGCAATAGCGAAGAACGGAAGGTAGACATAGCCATGGAGACCGGTGTCGAGCTCATAATGGAAGTTGCCTCGAATCATTTCCTTGGCAGCATGATAATAAAGGGGAAAGTCGTTTCCGCTCGAAAGCTGCTTGTGAACACAGGTGACACCGTAAATGGAAACTATGATAAGAACAATAATCAAGCCGATAACAGCAAGCAATTTTCTTTTTTTCGCAGCAAGCTTTCTCTTCAGATTGAGTACAAAATCCACGCGCCTGACCTTTCAGGCAATATATTGCCAGCCGATTGTCAATGTCAAGGATGGACAGGAAAAGATTCAAAACAGAACTTCGAACCTCATCTGTCTCTTCTTCAATTCATTGACAAGCCTTTGTTTGTGCTCACGGAAGAATCTTTCAGTTGCCGCTCCTGTTAGCCTATAACGATAATAGAATCCTCTCATGGTGTTCATGTAATTCATCCGGTCGATGTAGACCCTCTCTGCCTTTCCTTCGAGCTGCTCGATGAGTTTTTCAGGATTTCCTGGAAGAAGGGGACCGATGAAGACAAAGGTCTGGATCCCTTTGGAGTGGATTTTGTCCAGGGCCTCAAGACGTTCCTTGACAGACGAAGCCCTTGGCTCAAATAGCTTAGCCACGCTTTCGTTATCGGTAGCAATGGTGAAACCCACTTCTTTCTCCTCAAACTGCAGAATTAGGTCCAGGTCACGAAGAACCAGCACTGATTTTGTCTGGATATTAACAGGGAATTGTCTTTTCACCAACTCCTCCAAACATTGCCTGGTAAGCCTGTACTTTGCTTCAAGCGGCTGATAGGGGTCACAGACAGAAGAAATCCAGACCGCGCCCCTTTTTGCCCTTTGCAGCTGCTTTCTCAAAAGTTCAGGGGCATTGATTTTGACATCGACAAATTCGCCCCAAGGCTCACTGTGGCCGGAATACCGTCTCATGAAAAGGCGAGCATAGCAGTAGGCGCAATTGTGTTCGCAGCCCGTATAGGGGTTGAGGCAATAATCGAAGATTTTTGATTTGTTGAGGATGCTCTTTGCCTTGATTTCTTTGACCTTCACCATGGAAATCCACTCAGAGATATGAAATAGTCTATCTCACTCGGCTCAAGCTTATGAATTTTGCATCTAATTTTTTTCAAAGCTATATGATACAAGATAATTTCTAAATTTAAAAATTGGTTGACTGAGTAATATTTTACCCAGCTTATGTGTAACAGGTTACACAAGAAAATTTTTAAATAAACATATTAAAAATTTTATCGCCAAGAGCGAAGCCTTAGCCGACCTCATAAAGTTAATTTAAAGAGGTAAATGATAGGGTGATGCCCCTCCAAATGGGAGTCTATTGAGTGATAGATTGCCATGTTCTTTTCTGTGGCCGGCAATGGCAGAGAGGTGGTCACATTTTCCTCGATCGCTGACCCGGCAACTTAACAAAATTTAAGGCGTTTAAATATATGTAAGCTCATCAAGAAAATTGGAAATAGAGAGCAAAATTCAATCTGGCATAAAATTTGCTGAATTCCGTTATTGATGATAATGAACATCCAGGTCTTTCAAGCCCCATTTAAAAACTGATTGGAGAGGAGCGAATGGTCTGGCATATCGCCAAGAAGGATTTCTTAGGCAATATCGTTTCTGCCCGGTTCATCATCGGCTTTATGCTCTGTCTTTTTCTGATTCCTTTCAGCATTCTCATCAATATCGATGATTACAAGGGCCAGGTCAGGCTTTATCATCTGGACCGGGATAGCGCAGAGACTGCCTTTAAATCAGTCCGCGTCTATTCAAAGCTCAGGCCTGAAGTCGTCAAGCCTCCTGAACCATTGAGCATTTTCTCGAAAGGAATAAGTGAGAACGTTGGAAATCGGGTTAAAATCTGGCTTGGCGATAAACCGATGCTGGCCGAAGGCCGGGCAAAGATAAGAGATAATCCCATGCTCAACGCCTTTTTCTCCATAGATTTTGCCGGAATCATCGGCATCATCATCTCTCTCCTGGCTCTGATCTTCAGCTACGATATCTGCACTCGCGAGAAGGAAGATGGGACTTTGAGGCTGCAGTTGTCTAATTCCCTGAGCCGGGCCAAGTTGCTTATGGGCAAGGTCTTGGGCGTCTTTCTGACGCTGCTGCCCATCCTCGGCTTCTGCTATCTTTTAAGCGCCTTGATAATTCTTGTCTCACGCGGTATTTCATTTTCCGCACACGACTGGAGCCGTATCGTTCTCCTCTTCATCGCCAGCCTCATATATGTTGCAGTCTTTGTTTTCATCGGGCTTTTCATCTCAACCCTGTTTAAGTCCTCTGTCTCGAGCATCGTCGTTTGCCTTTTTTTCTGGGTATTCTTTGTCTTCATCGTCCCCAATCTCTCTGTTTATCTGGCTGATAAGTTCATCCGGCTAGAATCCCGCGATAATCTGAACATGGTCATAAATGACTCGAACAAAGAATACGGAAAAAAAATCGATGAATATCAAGAAAGCCTCGAAAAGCCTGATTGGGGTATGCAGTGGCATTCTTCAGGCGGGGAGGATGGCGGTGAAGAAAATTACGGCTCCACTCGGTCTTTTTTTGAGAGAGAGCGCCTGTCGAACATCTATTCCGAGCCGCTGATGATTGAATATGCCGACAAGAAATGGGCTCATCAAAAGGCTTACCTGGACAGCCTGGATCATCAGAGAAAGGTGTCCGAGCGACTTTCGCTGTTCTCACCCGCAGCCATGTTTCGGTTGATAGGCTCTGCCATCTGCTACACTAATATCGAGTCGCATGAGAAGTTTATGGAGCGAACGCGGCAATATCGTGAAGAATTTATCCGCTATTTTCAGAATAAAAATGTTTTTGCCTCGTTCAGCTATTTCACTCCTCAACCCCCTGAATCTTTCTTAACCGCAGACCAGATTGTGGAGCAGAGGACAGGCGGCGAGTTCAAGACCCTGAAAGCCCTGAACGAATGGTCGAGCAAGCAGCCGAGCTGGCGGAACCTTTTCAAAAAACTGGGGAAAGTCCCCATCCCCGGGACCTCACCGGAAGATTACAGCTACCTCGATGTTTCTGATGTGCCTTCGTTCAAGTGGCAGAAGAAGCACCTGTTGACAGGACTTCAATCGTCCATCATCCATATCAGTCTGCTCATCGTCGAAAGCCTTCTGCTCTTCTATCTGTCCTTTGTGGCCTTTATCCGCTACGATGTGAGGTGAGTTGTGTTTAGAACCATTGTCAAACGCGAAATTCAGCACAACCTCTACAGCCTTCGTTTCCAGATCTCGCTCGTTGCGGTTCTTGCGATTTTTATTGTAGGCTCAATCTCTTTTATCAAAGGCTTTTCCTCAGAATTGAAAAAATACTCGGATTATCAATCGCAGTATCTCGAACAGATAAAGAATGAGGCAAAGATCCACGCCACACGACTGGCTGTGACTAGAAAAACTTACGAGCTGCACCCAAGAAGCAACTCTTTTATCTCTGATTGCAAAGAAAAATACCTTCCCAATGCCATCGTCTTCAGCGCCTGGAATGTCTTTTCTTTCCTCAACCGCAGCGGCAGTGTTAATCCCTTTATGATTCAATTCCAGGAGCTCAACTGGTCTTTCATTGTCTCCATGATACTCAGCTTTATCGCCCTTCTCTTAACCTTTGACAGTGTCTCTGGAGAAAAAGAATCGCGGACTTTAGCTCTAACCCTCTCCAATGCATTCTCCAAAGGAACTCTTCTTTTCGGGAAATACATCAGCGCTATCGTCACGACTATGCTTATTGCTGTTCTAGGCATTCTGATCAGTGTCCTGATCATTGTTTTCTCTAATCAAGTGGCTTTATCCTCTGTTTTTATCCTTGAATGTCTGGGGTTCATCCTTCTCTTGTTTTTGCTTATTGCCAGTATGGCTGGCTTCGGGCTCTTGTCCTCTGTGCTCTCCCATAAATCCAATATAAGCCTGCTTATCGCCTTAACCTTCTGGCTTATCTTTGCCGTGGTCATCCCCAACTCGAGCACCCTGATTGCCAAAAGAATCTTTTCTATCGAGCATGAAGAGGCTGTACAGAGAAAAATCAACCAGGTTCTAAGCGATATAGGTCGCAATGCGCCTGAAGGGAGCTGGTCCATGAACGGCTTCAATCCCTTTGCGCCGGAACACCGGTTGCGGGCTAACCTGATGCAGAAGCTGATGGATGCCGAGAAAAGTATTCGGGACGCTTATTATCAAGATATGTTTCAGCAGTTCGAGCGGACCCGGCTGTTGACAGTGATTTCACCCATCAGTCTTTTTGAGTACATGACAGAGTCAGTCATAGCAGGCGGCTACCCCAGGTTTAAAAAAGTCTGGGAGGAGATGCACATCTATCAAAATCAATTTTTAAACTTTTTTAAAAGTTTTGATGCCTCGGACCCGGACAGCCCTCACTGGTATAATCCTCGTGAGGTTGTATCGACGACGAGAAAGCCGGTGGCTTTGGAAAAAGTGCCTCTTTTTGAGGAAAAAGCCATGTCTTTCTCAGAAAGGCTTTCTTCTCTATTCAAATACCTGATTATCAACGCGATTTATATTGCGGTCATTTTTCTCCTGAGCTTTGTTTTGTTCGTAAGGTATGATGTGAGATAACGAAGGCCAATCAGCCGAAGAGATAACTGTCTCTCCTTCTCAGGCAAGCATCCCTTTATCCGCGATAATAAACAAAGAATTCTAATACAAAGGCAATAAACATTTTACATTGTTTCTTTCTCATGTGTTACTTGATAGTTTCATGCATTTTTTGTTAAAAAAAATATAATGACAAAGAGAGGCAAGATCTCCTGGATTCAGATTAAAGAGAGCGATGCTTCTCTCTATGCCTTCATTCATTTTCTGTCCATCAATAACGACAATAATTTCCCCTTCTAAGGGAACGCACACCTGAAACCTGCTTGCTTATTTTCCCAATCATTCTTAAATTCTTTAGATTTTATCAAAAAGGAGAAAAAGATGTTTGATATCGATGAGTATCTAAGGCTTATTCAGTCAGAAAAAATAAGGAGAAGCCTGAGGATTCAGGTTATTCAAGCTAAGAGTTCAAGTTGCCTTTGAAGTGTGGTATCTTTAATATCAGAAAGAAAGATGAACAAAATGAAACGGAGGATTTTTCTCAGAGATCTCTTGCGAGGAATCAATCTTGGACTGGCAGGGTGGCTGGCTATGCAGCCTTGTCCATTTTCAGCAGCCTATGGGGCGCTTGTCGAGCAACCAGAGCTGGATAAAAAGGCTTTCGAGAATTTGAAAGAAATTTACAAGGAAACTAAGGAACTCGGGAAATATGGAAATGAAGATTTTATAAACAGAGAATTTTATCTGGATTTGGACAAGAACCCCGTAAACAGTGAAGAGCATGTGAACATCTTGATTTACGACGCAGCCGGCAGGGAGAAAATGGTACTCCAGGTGACTTACTTCGAGCCGCTGAACCGATTTGTCAAGCATGCCAAAGAAATTCGGCAGATTATCTGCTTCATAAAAGGAGACAAATTGGAAATTCAGAAATGCGACTACAGCCAGAGCCAGACAAAATCCCTCCTGCCAGAGATTCTCAAGGAAATTAGACACGAAAAAGAACTGCTCAAGCAGATCGACCGATGATATGCTGAAAATGAAAAAAAGGTCATCTCTGATTGGCCATACCCTCTTGCTTTGCGGAATATTGTTTTTCAGCTCTTCAGACTTGATCAGCCAGGAGAAAGAGAAAAAAGAGGAAGAGAAGCAAAAAATCATCACCGAGGAGATTGTGGTCGAAGCTCCCTTGCCCAGAGATTTCTTAATCTCGACCACATCTTTGATAAAAAGGGAAAAGATTGAATCTCTCTCCCCTCGAGACCTTTCTGAAGTCCTCTCTTTCGCCTCCGGGACTTTTGTCTCCTCCGGCGCAAAAAGCGAGTTCAGGATAAAAATCAGAGGATTCGAGAGTGAGAGGATCGCTCTGCTCTACGATGGAATACCCATCTATGAGCCCTTCTTTAATTCCTTCGACCTAAAGACCCTGACTTCGGAAGAAATTGAGAGCATCAAAATCGTCAAGGGCGCATCTTCTGTTCTTTATGGACCCAATACCCTTGGCGGAGTTGTCGAGGTTTTAACCAAAAGGCCGAATCCCCCTTCGCTTTCATTGAAAACGCTTTACGACAGCAACAACTCTCTTAACCTTTCTTCCTCTGGCGCTGTGCGTCTTAAAAAAATATTTCTCTCAGGCTTTGCCCAATTCGACAGGTCAGAGGGATTCAAGTGGAACAAAGGCGGGGAGGTAACGGCCAGAGAAAACAGCGATTATGAGCGAAAAAACATCACAGGAAAACTCTATTTCTACCCCAATGAGAGGAGCGAGATTCTCTTTGAGGCCGGCTATTACTCTTCTGAGTTCGGCATTCCTTGGGCCACAGAGTATTACAATCCCCGCTACTGGAGGTTTAAAAGCTGGAACCGGTTTCAGCTGAACCTTGGCGGAACATTCTCTTTGTCGAAAAACAGCCATCTTAAGTTCCGGAGCTACTATCTCAGGCATGACAATGTCCTTGATGCCTACACAAGCGAGCAGATGGATGAGCTTCAATGGCAATCCACCTACAAGAATGATTCCTACGGGTCTTTCCTCCTTGGCTCATTTCCACTTTCCTCTTGGGATGAGCTAAAATTCAGTCTGACATTCAGGGACGACCGGGCCAGAATTCAGGATGACCTCGGGCTGGAGTGGAAAGAGTTTGAACACCGCACTCTTTCCCTGGGTTTCGAGAATTACCTCGCTTTGGTTCCAAAATGGAAGCTTGTGGCTGGAGCCAGCCTTGACCACCTGGACAAGCAATCAGGAGAAAATAAAACATCTCTGAACCCTATTTTAGGCTTAAAATTTAATCCCGCTGATTATTTTGACCTCCACGCCACAGTTTCTCAAAAAGCAAGGTTCCCTTCGATGAGGTCCTTGTACAGCACTCAAGCTGGCAACCCTGACCTCAAAGACGAAAGAGGAGCAGGCTACGAGTTAGGCGCAAGGTATGAAAGGAAGTTCATTCTTGATGGGGCAATTTTTTATGAGAGGATAAAAGATTTGATCCAGGCTGTTCGCTTGCCCAATGGCTTCCAGACGAATGCGAACATCGGCAAGGCGCACATCTTCGGTTTTGAGCTGGGGCTGGAGAAGGCTTTCCGCTGGCTAACCCTCTCTCTAAACTACACTTACCTTGATGGGAAGAATGAAGATGAAAACCGCGAGCTTGACCTCTTGCCTGAATCCCAGTTGAACTTTGTACTCAGCCTCATGAGCAGAGAAAAGCTTCGATTCACTCTGTGGGGTCTGGTTGTATCCAGCTCTGAGGTCAAGATTTTCGACGAGGTTGTCGTTGTTCCCGATTATTTTGTTTTAAACGCCGTACTCTCCAAAGATTTCTCGAATTTCACAGTTTTTTTGAAGGGAGAGAATATTTTTGACAGCGCCTATGTCACAGAACCGGGCTTCCCGATGAAAGGGAGAACGGTTGCTGTCGGAATAAAGTACAGCCTTGTGCCAGGAAAAAGCTAAGTTGAAATTAGGCTAGAAAGGCCCCAAAGAAAATCATAAATCGATTTTTTAAAGAAAAGAGTTTGAAAAAATCTTTATTAGTTTTGCTTTATTTCCTGAAGATCAGAAGATAGACTTTTTTCCCGTCTCCAGTAGGAGCATATCTCTCATCAGGAATGACTCTCTCGAGATGATAGCCTTTGACGGCGAATTGGTTAAGCTTTGCGGTGAGCTCTTTATCATTACTATCAATTTCTTCCATTCTCTGTTTCAGGAGTAAAGTCTTGACTAAGTATTCCATTTTTATTCCTCCATATTTTTAAACTTATGAGATTCATAACTCGAACCTGATGAGTGGGGATAGCCATATCTAGCCCCGCTCTCACTTATTTAGTCGAAAAAGCTCAAAATATTTTGTATAAAGCACTCCATCCCTTTGACAGGCTATTTCAATTTGACCTTTGCTCTTTTCTGTGATATTAGCTTGACTAATTTTTGATAAAGAGTCATGCCTTGAATTACAAAAATTCTTTTGTTAATTAAAAGCCATGATTTTAGGAGGTTATTCATGAAAATCTGTAAAAAGTGCTTCTGGTTTGCAGCGGTGATCATCTTTTTGCTGCCCTTTATCTTGCCGCCTGACGTTTCAAGCCAGGCCGTGAGCGAGGAGCTCTTGAAAAATATCACTTTCCGCTCCATCGGGCCGACGCGGCAGAGCGGACGGTTTGTTGACTTCGCTATTCCCAGACAGCAGCCCTACACCTTCTATGCCGCAACGGCCTCCGGCGGGCTGTGGAAGACAACAAACAACGGAATTACTTTTGAGCCGATTTTCGACCAAGAGAAGTCTTTCTCCATCGGCGATGTAGCCGTTGCTCCCTCCGACCCGAATATCGTCTGGGTTGGAACAGGCGAGGCCAACAACTCAAGAAGCGTTTACTGGGGAGACGGAGTTTATAAGTCAATCGACGGCGGAAAAACCTGGAAGAATATGGGCTTAAAAGAATCCCACCATATCGGACGCATCGTTATTCATCCTGAAAATCCGGACATTGTTTATGTTGCCGCACTCGGCCATCTTTACTCTGAGAACTCTGAGCGGGGATTATACAAGACAGAAGACGGAGGAAAAACCTGGGCAAAAGTTCTTGATATAGTTGTCCGCGGCAAGAACATCGGCGTGGTCGATGCAGCCATGGACCCCAAGAATCCAGAAGTCCTCTATGCTGCCGCTTATGATAAGGTCCGCAGAGCATGGACCTTTAACCTGGGAGGGCCAGGAGGCGGGATTTATAAGACGGCAGACGGCGGAAAAACCTGGAAAAAACTCGGCGGCGGGCTGCCAGGAGGAATGCTGGGAAGAATCGGCATCGATATTTACGCCAAAGATTCCAATATCCTTTACGCCTGCATTGAAAATGCAAATAAGCCCGGCATGTCTGATGAGCAAAGGGAGAAGGAGCTGCTCGAAGGCAAATCAAGCGCTGGCATGATTGACGGCGAAGTCTACCGCTCCGACGACGGCGGCGAGACATGGAGGAAAGTCAGCCCGGAAAAGCAGAGCATCGGCGGCGCTCCTGGATATTATTATGGCCAGGTCAGAATCGACCCCAATGACGATAAAGTTGTTTACATCCTTAGCGTTTCCACCATGGGAACAAAGGATGGCGGCAAGAATTGGCAAAGGCGTCTTTTTAACTTTGGTGGGGATGACCATGCCCTCTGGATCGACCCTGAAAATTCAAATCACATGCTCTTAGGCTATGACCACGGCATGGGCATAACCTACGACAGCGGAAAGAGCTGGTATCATCCTGATTTCTTTCCTCTGGCTCAGTTCTATGCTGTCGATGTCGATATGTCCTATCCCTACAACGTAGCCGGCGGTCTCCAGGACAATGGCTCAGTCATGGGACCGAGCACAAAAAGAGGCACGGGGCCCATCCGGCTTGAAGACTGGCAGACAGTGGGCGGGGGTGACGGTATGTACAATGTTTTTGACAGAAAGACAAACCGCTACCTTTACAATGAATCGCAGTTTGGCCCTCTGACCAGGGTTGACCTCAAGACCGGGGAGAGGAAAAGCATAGCCTATCAAAATAAGAAACCCGAGCTTCGCTGGAACTGGTGTTCGCCAATTCTGGTTTCTCCTCATAATAGTGATGTCGTCTATCATGCAGGAAACATCTTGGTCAGGTCTCCTTATCGAGGCGAATACTGGGAAGAGATCAGCCCTGACCTGACAACCAACGACCCGGCAAGGCTCACCACAGGAAAAGGCGGGGACGGGAATATTCAATACTGCACGATTACCGCCATTGATGAGTCGCCTCTTGTCGAAGGCCTGCTCTGGGTTGGAACAGACGACGGTAATGTCTGGGTGACAAAAGACCGCGGCAAAAATTGGACAAGGCTCAATGAGCGGATAACAGGAAATCCTAATTACTGGGTGAGCAGGATTGTTGCTTCAAACCATGAACCGGAAACAGCCTATGTCTCCTACACGGGATTCCGCCAGGATGATTTCCGGCCGTTTCTCTACAAGACAACAGATTACGGGCAGACCTGGATTTCCATAGCCGGGAATCTTCCTCAAGAGCCGATCAATGTCATCAGAGAAGACCGCAAGAACCCGAGCCTTCTCTTTGTCGGGACAGACTTTGCCGTCTATCTCTCTCTCGATGGAGGAAAAAACTGGACAAGGATGAAGGGCAGCATGCCGACCCAGCCAGTCCACGACCTGGTCATCCACCCCAGGGAGAATGACCTTGTTGTCGCTACCCACGGACGAGGGATTTTCATCGCCGATATCAGCCCTCTTCAGGAATTGACGCCTCAAGCGCTGGCCCAGGATATCCGTCTTTTCAAAATCGAATCCAAAGTGAGATGGGAGGGCGGCAGGAATATGCATTCCAGCTCTTCAAACTATAATGGCGAGAGCGAGCCAAATGGCCTATTCATTTACTACTATCTCAAGAACAATGTCAAAGATGAGGTCAAGCTTGCTGTTTATAGGGGAAAGATGCTCATCAACGAAATCAAGGGAAGCGGCTCTGCTGGAATCAATAAGCTTGTCTGGAACATGACCAAGCGCAGGGAGCGGACAGAAGAGGAGATCAAGCAACTCCAGGAAAGGATGCAGAGATTCAGAGCCATGGGCTTTGCCGGAGAGATGGACCCGAAATATGCCTACAGCCCGGCTCCCTCAGGAGAGTATAGATTTGTCCTTTCAGTTGGGACCAGGCAGTTTGAAGAATTTGGCTCGATTCTTGAAGACCTGTGGTACGATAAATAACAATAATTTAGAGAGTTTCAGGTTAATGCCAAGGCATTAATTACTTTTAATTTGTCCAAGCAAGCCCGAAGGGTGTGGCAAGCTTTTTCTATATGAGATGACTTTGTTTCGCTCGCAATTATAATTTTATTTAGTGCGTTTGCAAGAAATATTGAGAATTAGGCAACGAATTTTTGAATAGCCTAACCTTGATCTTCTGCAAGATTTTCTCAATGCTCAGTTAAGCCTATTCAATCCATGTTTCATATATGAATCTTAATCAAGGAGCAAACAATGGAAAAGACAATGCCCCTAAGACAGCTTGGCAAGTCTGATTTAATGGTCTCGGCCATCGGGCTAGGGTGTTGGCAGTTCAGCCGGGAAAAGGGGCTGGGTGGAAAGTACTGGCCTTTTCTCAAAGAGAGCGAGATTCTGGAGATTGTCAGGGTGAGCCTTGAAGGGGGAATAAACTGGTTTGATACGGCTGAGTCCTATGGAATGGGCGAATCGGAAAGGGCCCTTTCCGCCGCTCTAAAGAAATTGGGCAAACCCAATGAGCAAGTGATTATTGCCACAAAATGGATGCCAGTCTTGAGGCGAGCAAGTTCAATCC
>CAZJXZ010000033.1:0-16662 GCA_964549955.1 uncultured Eubacteriales bacterium | reverse complement strand
TCACGTTGACCATAAACTGAAAGGTAATCATCACCGCCACCATAAAAACAATATAAACCCCTGTCCTGTCTCTTGACTGCCAGGTGGATTTAAACAATCTCAGCAAGAGCAGAAAGTAAAAGGCCATAGCCAATGCCACGCCCATGAAGCCAACCTCTTCTCCAATAACAGAGAATATAAAATCTGTGTGCCGAGCAGGCAGAAACTTGAGCTGGCTCTGGGTTCCTTTCTTATAGCCTTTGCCCAAAAGACCTCCTGAACCGACGGCGATCTTCGACTGGGTGACATGATAGCTCGAGCCCAAAGGATCCTGGCTGGGAAAGATGAGGGTTGTCAGCCTCTTTTTCTGATAATCCTTAAACACAAAATTCCAGGCAACGAAGCCGAGAGTCAAGCTGATAATCAGGAAAAAAACAACTATTTTTTTGTTTAATCCGGCCAGAAAGATCGAAGCCAAGAAAATAGGAATATAACTCACTGCCGTTCCCAAATCAGGCTGCAGAGCAACAAGAAAAAAAGGGAGGCCAACAACGCCGCTGCTCATTATACCCTTTCCCCAAGAAAGATAATTCATTTTGAATTCAGAGAAGATAGAAGCGAGCAAGAGAATAAGGACGATTTTTGTAATTTCGGAAGGTTGAGCATGGAAAAAAGGCAAGGCTATCCAGCTCCTGGCGCCGGAGAGGAATCTGCCAAAAATGAGAATTCCCACAAGGACGCAAATAATAACGAAGTAAAAATAAATAGAATAGGTAACGAGAACTTTATAGTCTACGAAAAGAAACAAAAAGAGAGCAATTAGACTAAGAATTATCCATAAAATTTGTTTCACATAAAAATCTCCGGGCGAGTAATGAGAAGAACTGTAAATAAATATAACTCCAATCGCAGAATTCAAGAGCAAAAGGATGATCAGCGTCCAGTCAATGTTACCGAGTAGATTTCTGTCGATCATTATTCTCTCGATACAGGTCAAACAATTGCCTGGCCAGAGGAGCCGCCGTTGCTCCGCCCATTCCTCCATACTCCACGAGGACGGTAACAACAACCTCTGGATTATCCTTCGGAGCGAATCCTGTAAACCAGGAATGGGTTTTAACTTCTTTTCCCATCTGCTTTATTTCCTCAAGTTTTTCTTTGCTCATAATTTGAGTCGATCCTGTTTTTCCGCAGACATCAAATCCATCAACCTTAGCCGCTCTTCCCGTGCCTTCTCTGTTGACGCCTTCCCACATGCCTTGGATGACTTTTTCAAAATTGGAAGGATCGATCTTTACTCTATCGCTTTCAGAGTTCTGAAACTGGCTCACTCCTTCTTTGTTCTCTCGAGAGCTGAGTTTCACCAAATGGAGGTTAATCCTTCGGCCCCGGTTGGCAACCAAGGCTGTATGAGCCGCGACTTGAATGGGTGTAACTAATAAAGGACCTTGTCCGATGGAAACAGAAATTGTCTCTCCTGGCTGCCAAGGTTCATTCTTGACCTTTTCTTTCCATGCAGGATTTGGAACCAATCCTTCTTTTTCCCCGGCGATATCAACCCCTGTCTTCTTCCCGAAGCCGAGCATCTCTGCGTAAAGGAAAATATTCTCAATATCCATCATTTTCCCCAGTTGATAGAAATAAATGTTGCATGAATTCCTGATGCCATTGTAGAGACTCATTGAGCCGTGTCCGGATTCCTGCCAGCAGGAAAATTCTTGGCCATAAATTCGAATCGTACCATTGCAGAAGAAAGATGTTCTGTCGCTGATTAAGCCTAAATCAAGAGCCCCCAAGGCCATGGTCAGCTTGAACACTGAGCCAGGAGAATATAAGCCACGAATCGCTCGATTCTCCAGAGGAAAAGCCGGACTGTTGACTATGCCAATCCACTCTTCAGAAGTGAAGCGGTTGATAAACTTATTGGGGTCAAAAGTCGGATAACTGGCAAGAGCGAGTATTTCACCTGTCCTGGGATCCAAGACGATAACCACTCCTTCTTTGCCTTCTAATAATTCTTCAGCTTTTTTTTGAAGAGCAAAATCCAGAGTGAGTGTCAGATCCTTGCCCTTTTCTGGCTCCCGCCTTGAGACTTCTCCCATGCCTCTTCCTAAACTGTCCACTGTCTCTACCGACTGTCCATCCCTTCCAGTTAAGACGGACTCATACTCCCTCTCGACTCCTGACCTCCCCACCAGGTTGCCTAATCGCTTCTCCTCAAAGAGGCCATTCTTTATGTCTTGCAGAGAAAGCTCCTGGATATATCCTATGACATGAGCAGCAAGGGTGCCAAAAGGATAAAACCTCTTGGGCTCTGTCTGGAGAATGAGTTCTGGGAATTCCAATTTTCTGGCCTCGACCTGTATGACTTCCTCTAAAGATAAATCCTCTTTGACCACAATCGGTTTGAAAAGAGGCAGAGACTCGTACTTATTGATTCTCTCCTTCAAAACTGCTTCTTCCATCTTCAAGAGGCGCGCTATCCTCCGGCAAGATTTTTCAAAATCATTGCAGTTTTCTCTGATGATAGAAACATTGAAAGAACCTCTATTGTTAGCCAGAATTCTTCCGTTTCTGTCCAAGATGAGGCCACGCTGTGAAGGAAGAGCGATTTCACGCCTTCGATTGGCCTCTGATTTTTGCCAGTATTTATCGTGGTCGAGAATTTGAATCTTCCAGAAACTGAGGATTAGGAAAATAAAGAGGACTTTAACCAGAAATAAAATCCACTTGGCTCTTCTGATGATTGGAAAAAGGTCTTCATAAATCCTGTTGTTTGCCATGGATTAGCCTATGCTCGACCTTTTCTTTGTTGCTCCCAGCATAGAAAATATAAAACTTCCTAGAAGAGCCGTACTCAGAGGCTGAAAGATAAGCAGGCCTTTTCCAATGCTGATTTTTTCTGAGAAGACAAAGGAATAAACAAGCGTCCATAAAATGAATTCTAGGCTGACCAAGATGAGAATGAAGACAAAGATGCGAAGGATAGAGAACAGGTCGATTTTTTTGGAGAGGTATCCAGCTAAATAGCCTGTGACCGTTTTTGCCAGACCGGAGACACCAAAAACTCCCAAGGAGAGGGAGTCTTGGATAAGGCCGCAAGCCGCGCCAAGGCAGGCTCCCAAGATTTCTTCTTTCCTGATGGCGAAATAAATAACAACCAGACTGAAAAAATTAAAGAGGTAAATCAGAGAAGGAAAAATTTTGCTGAGGCTGGTGTAGAGGAAGATGACAACAACAATGCTCAAACCAATTTTAATGAAATCTCTCATTCGCTCCTGCTCTGAAAAGATAACTCTTTCTTAAAAAATCTCCATCGGCTCTCTCATGATGACTGCCACCCGATTGAGATGGTGAACATCAAAATAGGGTTCAACTTTTATTTTTTTAAAAAGCGAGCCATCCTTGACTATGGAAACAATCGTTCCCACCTTGATTCCTGAAGGAAAAATGCCATCCCTGCCAGAGGTGATGACCTCTTCTCCCTCTGAGATATCCTGATTTGTGGAAAGGACATAATCAAACAGACACATTCCGCTTCCATCTCCGGCCAGCAGGCCTGAAACACCTTTTGATCCAGAAGATACACCCACACCGCTTTCGCTGTCTGTAATCAACTGGACTTTGGCCTCTTTAAGCGATATAGGACCGATAACCCGCCCTACCAAGTTGCCCCTTTCATCAAGAACAGCCATATCTTTCTTGATGCCATGCATCGAGCCTTTATTGATAATGGTGGATTTTAAGAAATTACTGACATCAAAGCCAATCGTTTCAGCCAGCAAAATATTTTCGTGCAGCTCAGAAAGGCCGTCCTGAATTTCCTTCTCTGTCTTGAGCTTCTGGAGGACATTCTGCAGCAGAAGATTCTCCTGGCGAAGGAAAAATATCTCGTCTTTCATTTTTTGATTCTGGCTTTTGACTCCGCGAAGGTCCAAATATCCTTTCCATAAATTTCCAATTGAACGAAAGAAATAAATGATTCCATGCTGAATGGGAGAAAATATAGAAAATATGGCTTTTTCAAAATAGTTACGCTCTGAACCTAAGGGAAGTTGAACTGAGATCAGCAAAAATTGGAAAAGAATGAGGGCGATGAGGACTAGAGGGCCTTTTTTCTCTTTAAAGAGGAGAGTCATTAAACCTAAATTGAATTATATAAGAGAAATCTTTCTCAGCAGGTCCAAGTCATCGAGCATCTTGCCTGCGCCGAGCGCAACCGTGGCCAGAGGATCTTCGGTAATAAAAACAGGCAATTTTGTTTCTTCTCTTATCCTTCTATCCAAATTTTTAAGGAGCGCGCCGCCTCCAGTGAGAATAATGCCGCGGTCAATGATGTCTGCCGCAAGCTCAGGAGGAGTCCTTTCCAGAGCAACTCGGAGGGCATTGATGATCGAAGAGACAACCTCCTCAAGAGCTTCTCTTATTTCCTGGTCATCGACGACTATCGTTTTCGGGATTCCCTCCCTCAAATCTCTTCCCTTTATCTCCATGGTCATCGGTTCATCAAGAGGATAAGCTGAGCCTATCTCCATCTTGATCTGCTCAGCTGTCCTTTCGCCGACGAGCAGATTGTACTTTTTCTTAAGATACTGAATGATTGCTTCATCCATCTCATTGCCGGCAATACGGATCGAATGATTAAAAACGATGCCGTTCATGGAAATGACGGCGATGTCTGTCGTTCCTCCTCCCACATCCACGATCATGTTGCCTGTTGGCTCTGAAATCGGGAGGTCAGCACCTATCGAGGCGGAAACAGGCTGCTGGACAAGATAGACTTCAGAAGCTTTGGCTCTCAAGGCAACGTCTTTAACCGCACGTCTCTCCACTTGGGTGATTCCCGTTGGAATCCCGATGACGATTCTTGGCCTGAGCAAAAAGATTCGGTTGTTTGTGGCTTTCTTGATGAAAAAGTCGAGCATTTTTTCAGCAATCTCAAAATCGGCAATCACTCCGTCTCTCATTGGGCGTATAGCTATGATATCGGTAGGGGTCTTTCCCAGCATTTCCTTTGCTTTCGTGCCAACAGCTTCCACTTTTCCAGTATTTTTATTGAGAACGACGATTGAAGGCTCATTAACCACGATCCCCCTCCCCTTGACATAGACCAAGGTGTTGGCGGTTCCCAAATCAATCGCCAAGTCGCAAAACAGCCTTTTCTTAACCCAACTTGCCAGGCTCATCTTTTTCCTTTCTCTATTTATCACAATTTCGGTTTTCATGCAAATTAAAAAATAGGCTCAGGCCAGTGAGGTTAAAAAAATACAGCTTTTGCATTGCCAAGCGAAGGCAGAATGGTGAGGAAGCCGTGTGAAAGGCTGAGCGGGCGTTGCGAGGAGCGAAGCGACGAAGCAATCCCTCCAACAGGGAGAGGAGAGCGAAGCCTTGAACCGAGCCGCTTTTGGCTCGTTTGTGGCTTGCCACAAATCAGTTGGGGGAGCCGAGGGGGTATGTCCCTCAGTCACAGGGCGCAAGCCCGAGAAGGGAAGCAGGGAGCCCCGATGGAATCGGGGCGACCGTCGGAAGGGAGAAAGCTCTGCTCAGCCCTCTCCGAGTAATCGCCGGGGCAAAAGCGGCGTGCTGACGAACCAATCTGCCTGAGCTATTCAAACGGTTTTTAACCTCACCAGCTTTCGCCTCAGTAAACAAAGTAATTATGTTTAACTCTGGAAAGCGCTTGACTTTGCTTAACAAAATTTAATATACATTATTTCAGTTTATTAATCATCTTAAAGGAGTAAGCGATGAGTTATAAGTCTTACGTTCCGGAAAAGACAGAGTTAAGAGAATTTACTCTGAAAGCCTTGATTCTCGGGATTATCATGACCATCCTTCTTGGTGCGGCCAATGCCTACCTTGGACTTCGAGCAGGGATGACCATTGCCGCCACTTATCCCGCAGCAGTGATAGGCATGGCAGTCCTCAGAATATTCAGGGGCTCTATACTGGAGGAGAATTTTGCTAGAACAGTCGGTTCCATCGGCGAATCTGTTGCAGCAGGAGCGATATTCACCATACCTGCTTTCCTCATTGCCGGGGCGTGGACAAAGTTTAATACCGTTGATGCTTATCTCAAGTCGACAGCTCTGATGTTTGTCGGCGGGTTTCTGGGAATCCTTTTCGTGACTTTCTTGAGAAGGGTAATGGTCACTGACCCTGAGCTTCCCTTCCCTGAGTCTGTGGCGGCATCAGAAATTCATAAGGCTGGCCAGAAAGGAAGCGCCGGAGCAAAATTCTTGTTCCAAGCCATGGGAGCCGGAGCGCTCATCTACGCCCTGAGTGTTGTCAGGCTCTTTTCAGCAACCAAGGAATTCATCATCAGAGTCGGCTCCATAGGTTCTAGCTTTGTGCGTTTGGGAACAGCAAAGGAGGCTCCCAAGGTCGATGCCGGTGGAACAGTCTCAGTCGCCGGACCGGGCATCTATCCTGCCTATATCGGTGTTGGCTATATTATCGGCCCCAGGCTTGCTTCCTTGAACTTTGCCGGAGGTGTTCTTGCCTGGGGGCTGTTTGCCCCGCTTCTGATGTATTTCTTGGGACCGCAGCTCATCGAGAGGTTCTATGGCCCATCAGTCTCTTTAGCTGAAGTCGGATGGGAATCGATAATGGTCGATGTCTGGAAGTTTATCATCAGGCCCATTGCCGTCGGCGGGATGCTTGTCGGTGCAGGCTTCACGCTTTACAGGATGAGGAAAAACCTCGGCGCAGGAATCAAGAGGTCAATCGGAGACGTAAAAAAGGCTGCAGGGCAGACTGAAGCCGTCTCCAGAATCGAAAAGGACCTTGATTTCAAGCTTGTTTTTGCCGGACTCGCCCTTGCTTTCATCTTGATGATATTCGTCTACAACATCTTTGCCGGCTCGATCGGCCCAGCCCTAGTCGCTGCTATTGTTATGGCTTTAGCCGGCTTTTTCTTCGCAGCTGTATCCGGTAATCTCGTCGGTCAGATAGGCTCTTCCAACAATCCTATCTCAGGCCTTACTCTTTCCACTCTGATCATTGCCGCTTTGCTCATGGTGATTGTCGGAGCCAAGGGAATAAGCGGAGTGGCTGCAGTTCTCGGTGTTGCGGCTGTGGTCTGTGTCTCATCGGCAGTTGCCGGTGAAATGCTTCAGGATTTGAAGGTCGGACACATCCTGGGTGGAACGCCATGGAAGATGCAGGCTGGGGATATGTTTGGGATACTCATATCCTCTCTTGTCCTTTACTTCCCTCTTCTAGTTCTCCATGGAGCATTCACTTTTGGCGGCAAGGAACTCTCCGCTCCTCAGGCAGGTTTAATGGCGGCATTGTCCCAGGGGATTGTCGGCGGGGAAATGGCCTGGCCGCTGGTCATAACCGGAATGTTCTTGGGATTTGTCATGATTCTCGTCCAAGTTCGTTCTCCCATGCTCGTTGCCGTTGGCATGTACCTTCCTCTTGAAACCACCTTCGCCATATTCTGCGGAGGCATGATGAGAGGAATAGTGAACATGCTAACTTCCAAGAATAAGTTAAATGCCGCACAGAAGGCGAGAGTTGAAAACGTCGGGATATTGATTGCCTCTGGGCTCATTGCCGGTGAAGCGCTCACCGGTCTTGTCCGGGCAGCACTGAAGTTCTTCCAAGTCAAGATTCCAGAGATTTTCACCAGCACAGGCTTTCTCCCCTATCTTGGCGGCCTGGTGGTGCTGGTCATCATCGGCATTTATCTTGTTCTCGTTCCCTTAAGAAAGGCCGGCGCCGCAGACGAACCTCCGCCACCCTCAGCAATCGTTTGAAAATTTTGGTATGAGATAAATCCCAGATATTTCTTAAATATCAGAATCTTATCATTGTCCAGCCCTCTTTTTTATCAAATCCAAAAAATAAAAAAAATTTGATAGGGCGCAAGCCAAAACATTCTCTGATTAAGGAAATAGAGATGCTTATGTGTTTTGATGAGAATTGCACGAAAGAAAAAAATCCTATAAAATACAAAATCTAAACAAATGGCTGTGCTTCAAATAATAAAATACGGAAACCCGATACTAACCAAGAAAGCTGAGAAAATAGAAAATATCAATAAAGAAATAACGGAATTGGCGCAAAATATGGTCGAGACCATGTACGCCGCTCCTGGAATAGGCCTGGCTGCGCCTCAGGTAAATGTCAGCAAGAGACTTGTCACAATTGACCTGACGATCGGCGAGGACAGAGAAAAGCTGATCATCCTCGCCAATCCTGAGCTCATCAGTCAGGAGGGAGAAGATATTTTAGAAGAAGGCTGTCTTTCGCTCCCGGATATCAGCGAAAAGATTGCCAGGCCTTTTCGAGTTGTCGTCAGGGGAATTGATTTAAAGGGTGAAGAAAAAATCATCGAGGCCGAAGGTCTCCTGGCTCGAGTCTTCTGCCACGAAATCGACCATATAGACGGAAAGCTGATCATCGACCGGGTTTCCACCCTCAAAAAAAATCTCATCAGGAAAAAATTGAAAAAACAAACTCAAGCAGGCAATGTTTTATGAGAATCATCTTCTTCGGCAGCCCCGCCTCAGCTTTGCCTTCCTTGAAGAAAATCATCGAAGCCGGTCACAGACTCGAACTCATTATCACCCAACCAGATAAGCCCTCGGGAAGAGGGAAAAAACTCGTGCCCTGCCCGGTGAGACAGGCAGCCATGGAGCTGAACATCCCCTCTTATCAGCCTCTAAAAATTAAGCAAGACCCGGTTGCTCTGGAAAAGATAAGCGAAATCCAGCCCGAGCTGATTGTTGTCGTGGCCTACGGCCAGATTATCCCCGCCTCGATCATCTATCTTCCAAAATATCACTCGCTCAATGTCCACTTCTCGCTTTTGCCCAAGTACAGAGGCGCTTCTCCTGTCCAATGGGCTCTCCTCAACGGAGAAGAACGGACAGGAATCACCATTTTTGAGCTCAACGAAAAGATGGATGAAGGAGATATTCTCTTTCAAGAAGAGGTTGAGATTCTTACTGAAGAGAATGCTTCTGAGCTTGAGTCGCGCTTAGCTCAAATAGGGGCAGAGCTTCTGGTTGAAACAATAGCCAGGATCGATAGCCTGGAACATCGCCGACAGGACCATTCCCAGGCAACTTATGCTCCTAAACTCAGCAAAGAAGATGGAAGAATCGACTGGTCAAAAAGCGCTCTTCAGATAGAAAGACAGGTAAGGGCTTTTACTCCATGGCCTTCAGCTTATGCTTTTCTTCATGATAAAAGGATAATCATTTTAAAGGGGAAGAGACTAGAGGGCAAATTCAGCCCATCCCCTTTGCCGGGGGAGATTTTAGAGATCAAAAAAGAAGGCATCGAAGTCTGTTGCGGGGAGAATAGAATCTATCTCATCCAGAATCTTCAACCCGAAGGCCGAAGAAAGATGGAGGCCTACTCTTTTTGCCTTGGAGCCAGAGTAAGGGTCGGAGACAAGTTTAGCTAGGACAAACTCTTTAAATAAAACGTTATGCGAGTGACTGGACTTGAAAGGTTTTGGATGGTCATTGAAGACGATTTGGAAGGAAATTCTATTCTTCTAAAAAATGGAACCAGGGATTGCGTGGCTTTCCGTTAAAGCGAACTTCATAATGGACATGAGGGCCTAAGGCTTTCCCAGTGCTTCCCACAAATCCGATAATATCTCCCCTTTTTACCTTTTGTCCTTGCTTAACATTGAACCTGCTCAAATGACAATAAACAGTCGTATAGCCGCTCATTCCATGGACAAGGATGATCGTATTTCCTCCGATCTTTTCTTCTCTCTCGCTCTTCAGCTCAAGAACAGTTCCATCAGCTGTAGCGACAACAGGATTGCCATAGCCGGAAGCGACATCCATTCCGTAGTGGAAAGTTCTTTTTCCAGTAAATGGGTCTGTCCTTTCAGAAAAAGGAGAAGTTGTCCAGCCGGTTGTCGGCCAGATAGAAGGAGTGGTGGCAAGCTCCAGCTTCTTGTCTTCTAAGAAGCGGACCATGGTGCTTAAGCTTTTCTCGATACCCTCTGCTTTCAGGCTCATGTTCTCCGCTTGAGTCAGAGTGACTTGTTGAGAATCCGCTGAAAGACCTGTCTGCTGGCTATTGGTTCTCTCTCCTCCTCCGACACCAACTTCTCTTAGAATCTCAGGCGCCTTGACGCCAAACATGACATTGATCTTGTTAGCATAGATCTCATAATTCTCGACTGTGGCTTTGAGCTTATCCAGTGAAGCCTTGAGTTGAGTCACAGTCTCTTTCTGAACCTCATTCTCCGCGCACAATTTTCTATACTTCTGTCTTGTGCCGCTCATTAAAGAATAATCGACAATCAAAGCGCTTAAGCAAAGAAAGAGAAAGGCGAAGACACCTATCAGCACCTTAAATTTTTTCTCAGAAAAAGTTATTGTCTTGGATTTGCCTTTGTGATGAGGAACGATGATCAGAGAAAAGAATCTCTTGGTCATTTTATTTTTCCTTCATTATCTTGATTAAAAAATTCAAAGTCAAGCATTTTATTTAACCTAAGAAGCAACATTCTTCTTCACATTCTTATCGATCCAGTCAACGATATCCTGAGTCGATGAACCAGGCAAAAAGATCTCGGCTATTCCGATTTTCTTTAAAAAGGGAATATCCTTATCAGGGATGATTCCCCCGGCAATGACTGTGATATCATCTGCTCTGTTTTCTTTGAGGAGGTTCATGATCTTGGGAAAGAGGACATTATGGGCTCCGGAAAGAATGCTCAAGCCTATCAAATCAACGTCTTCTTGAATGGCGGAATGAACAATCTCGTCCGGTGTTCGCCTCAAGCCAGTGTAGATGACCTCAAAACCCGCATCCCTCAGCGAGCGACAGATAACTTTGGCTCCCCGGTCATGTCCATCCAGCCCTGGCTTTGCGATCAGCACCCTGATTCTCTTCTCCGTCATTCAATCCTCCTTATCTTTGGCAGCGTGCTCGACGCTTCAATATGCGATCGGCTCTTTGAATTCTCCATAAACCTCCTTCAAAGAATCCATGATCTCTCCTAAAGTAGCATAAGTTTTCACCGCTCTTAAGATAAAAGGCATCAAATTTTCCTCATCCTCAGCCGCCTTTTTCAGGGCGAGAAGCTTTTCTTTGACTTGGGCATTATTCCTGCTTTTTTTAATCTCTCGCAGCTGAGCCAGCTGCTGCTGAGCCACAGACTCATCGATGTGGAGTGTTGGAATCTGCTCATGCTCCATCTCAAAAGCATTAACCCCGACGATAATCTTTTCTTTTCTTTCCACTGCCTTTTGATAGCGGTAGGAGGCGTCAGCGATTTCCTTTTGAGGAAAGCCAAGCTCGATGGCCTTGACCATACCTCCCATGTCATCAATCTTCTTGATATATTCCTTGGCTTCTCTTTCCATATCGCAGGTAAGCTTCTCGACAAAATACGAACCTCCCAGGGGATCGATGGTATTGATCACACCGCTTTCATAAGCGACGACCTGCTGGGTTCTGAGGGCGAGGGTCACAGCCTCTTCAGAGGGCAGAGCGTAAGTCTCGTCAAGGGAATTGGTATGAAGGGATTGAGTCCCGCCCAAGACTGCTGCCAGGGCTTGAATGGCCACTCTTATCACATTGGAGTAAGGCTGTTGAGCCATCAAGGAAGCTCCTGAAGTCTGAGTGTGGAACCTCAGCCAGAGACTTCTCGGATTTTTTGCCTTAAACCGCTCTTTCATCACCGTTGCCCAGATCTTTCTGGCTGCTCTGAACTTGGCAATCTCCTCAAAAAAATCATTGTGAGCATTGAAGAAGAATGAAAGGCGAGGAACAAAATCGTCGACATCAAGGCCCCTTTCCAGGGCCCACTCCACATACTCTATCCCATCCCTGAGAGTGAAAGCCAGCTCCTGAGCGGCTGTCGAGCCAGCCTCCCTTATGTGATATCCAGAAATGGAAATAGTGTTCCATCTGGGAACTTCTTTTGCTCCGTATTCAAAAGTATCAACAATCAGCTTCATCGAAGGTTCAGGAGGAAAGACAAAAGTTTTCTGGGCAATATACTCCTTCAGGATATCATTTTGAATTGTCCCTGAAATGATTTGGGGAGAGACACCCTGTTTCTCAGCAACGGCAATATACATTGCCCATAAAACAGCTGCAGGCGGGTTGATGGTCATCGAGGTTGAAATCTTATCCAAGGGAATGCCGTCAAAAAGAATTTCCATATCCGCAAGAGAGTCAATAGCCACGCCGCACTTCCCTATTTCTCCTTGAGCCAGAGGATGGTCAGAATCAATTCCCATCAAGGTCGGCAGATGAAAGGCGACACTCAGGCCAGTTTGACCTTGAGCGAGAAGGTATTTGTACCTTTTGTTTGTATCTTCGGCTGTGCCGAATCCGGAAAACTGGCGCATCGTCCATAGGCGGCCGCGGTACATGGTGGGATGGATTCCTCTTGTGTATGGATAATCGCCAGGAAAATTCAATTCCTTGAGGTAATCCAGTCCTTCGAGGTCAAGAGGCGTATAAAGCTCTTTGATTTTTCTTCCGGAGACTGTGGTGAAATCAGCCTCATTAAAAGAACATCCTTCTCTATCTCTTTCGTACTTCTCGTTTTTCCAAGTCTGCAGGGATTTTTCCAATTCCTTACCGCTGGAATTTTTCCCTTTCAAAAAATCTCTCCTCTCTTTTCTATAAGCTTCAAAAATATGAATTTTGGCTTGTTCTTATGCTGGCAGAGGTCTGAGCTTCAGTCAATCGCTGAAAAAGATGATTCTGGGGGTGATTTTTCATCCTATATCCTCACCCTTAAGGGGCAATTCGACTCACCAGAACCAATTATCGATTTCGAAGAAAAACCCAAGGCCGGGCTTTCAATCCTCTGTAACCTTAAAAACCAGGTCATTCTCTCTGACAGGGCCTTCAACTTTAATTCCTACCGGCTGACCCGGCTTGGCTATTTCTGTAGGGGCATGTTCCACCTGCATGGATTCAACTTTTTGAAAGAAATCTGTGGTATGTCCTTTGATATGGATTGTATCTCCAACCTGGAGCGTTCCTTTGGAGAGTTCCAAAACTCCAACGTTTATCTTAGAGAAATAGTGAGTTATTTTTCCGATTTCTTCCTCCATCATGACCTCCTTCCTTGAATCTATGCTAAAAAGTTATCAAAATCAGCTCAAATGCGCAAGATATTTTAAGAACAGAGCACAGAGCCTCCGTTAACATTCAAAACTTCGCCGGTGATATGTCGGGCAAGGTCAGAGGCTAAAAACAAAATCGGCCCGGCAATATCCTCTGCGGCAGGGATTCTTTTGAGAGGAATGGAATCTTGAATCTTGTTTCTAAATTCTGAATCGCTGAAAACTTCAGAGCACATATCCGTATCGACCCATCCCGGTGCGATACAGTTGACATGGATATCATAAGGGGCGAGCTCTACCGCAAGGGATTTAGTCAGTGAAACGATGGCTCCTTTGCTGGCTGCATAATGGGAGTGGAAAGCCTCGCCCCTTACAGCAGCCGTCGAGGCAAGATTTATGATCCAGCCCCTCTTCTCTTTTTTCATAAAAGGAATGACTGCGTTGCAGGTGTAGTAAATGCCATCCAGGTTAATTCTCATCGTCTCCGCCCATATGTCTTCACTCATCCTGCCCATCTCTCCATAGGTCCAGATTCCGGCATTATTGACCAGGACATCTATTCTTCCCCATTTGGCTATGATTCTATTGACCATTGAATCGACTTCTTTCTTCTTAGAAACATCGGCTTTGAAGAGCAAGCATTCCCTTCCCAGGCTTGCAATTTCATCCCTGACTTTCTCCGCAGATTCTTGATGCTTAATAAAATTCAGAGCCACATCGCTTCCAGCTTTGGAGAAGAGAATCGAAGTCGCCCGACCGATTCCCCTCGAGCCACCCGTGATTAAAGTTTTCTTCCCTTGCAAATGAATCATGCTTCCTCCAATCAAAACATTAACTAGTCAGAGATAGATGCATCCTTTAAATTTTCTTTATCTCTAAGCTAGCAGGCAAAACTCTTTAAACTAGAGCCGTTCAAATTTAGCTGTTTAAGCCTTTTCCATCAAGGTCAATCATTAATATTCAAGCGACAGGTTTTTCATCTCGTTGAACTGGAGGTATCTGTAAATCTTATCCTGATGTGGAATGATTTTTTCCTTGAAAATAGCAAAATACTCTTCGGGAGTGGGGAGCCGGCTTGAAAGGGCAGCTATGGCTGCCAGTTCTGCCGAGCCGAGGTAGACACGAGCTCGATCTCCCATCCGATTGTCGAAGTTGCGGGTTGAAGTGGAGATAATTGCCGCACCAGGCTGAACCCTGGCCTGGTTTCCCATGCATAGCGAGCACCCTGGAATTTCCGTTCTCGCACCAACGCTGGTATAGATGGCATAATAACCTTCTCTCATCAGCTGGGCTCTATCCATCTTGGTCGGCGGCGTCAACCAGATGCGGGTTTTTAAATAGCCTGCCCCTTCGAAAATTCTCGCTGCTGCTCTGAAATGGCCGATGTTTGTCATACAGGAGCCGATGAAGATTTCATCAATCCTATCGCCAGAAACCTCGGAAAGCAGCCTGACATCATCCGGGTCATTGGGACAGGCAACGATCGGCTCTTTGATGGCAGAAAGATCTATCTCTATGGCTGCGGCAAACTCGGCGTTTTTATCTGCTCGGAGAAGAACAGGATTCTCGAGCCATCTCTTGCAGGCCTCAACCCTTCTCCGCAGGGCATCAGCATCCTGGTATCCATCCTCGATCATCTTTTCCATCAGAGCCAGATTGCTTCTGAGATAACGGGCCACACTCTCTTGGCTAAGGGCGATGGCTCCTCCTGCTGCTGACCGCTCGGCAGTGGCGTTGGTGAGCTCGAAAGCCTGCTCAACCGTTAAATCGGGGAGCCCCTCCATTTCGATGATTCGGCCGTTGAAGACATTCTTCTTGCCTTCTTTGGCCACAGTCAAGAGTCCCTCTTTTATAGCGAAATAGGGAATGGCGTTCACCACATCCCTGAGAGTTATCCCTGGGTTCAGCTTTCCTTTAAACCTCACCAGGACTGACTCCGGCATGTCTAAAGGCATGAAACCCAGGGCTCCGCCAAAAGCTACCAGGCCCGAGCCTGCAGGAAAGCTCAGACCGATTGGAAAACGGGTATGAGAGTCGCCAGCTGTACCCATAGTGTCTGGAATCAGGAAGCGATTTATCCAGGAATGGATGATGCCGTCACCGGGTCTGAGCGCAACTCCTTTCCGTTCGACGATAAACTGGGCTAGGGATTTATGCATCCTGACATCAGCCGCTTTGGGATAGGCAGCCGTATGGCAGAAAGACTGCATGAAGAAATCGGACTGGAATTCCATGCAGGCAAGTTCCTTCAGTTCGTCGGCAGTCATCGGGCCGGTCGTATCCTGGGAGCCAACCGTTGTCATCTTCGGCTCGCAGGCCGCTCCAGGGAGAACGCCCTCTTTTCCGCAGGCCTTGCCGACAATCTTCTGGGCGAGGGTGAAGCCCTGGCCCTTTTTTGGCAAAGGGCTTTTGAGGATTGAGAAAAAATCGGCCTCTTTCATACCCAGAGCTTTTCGTGCCTTTGCCGTTAAGGCACGCCCGATGATCAACGACAAACGCCCTCCTGCCCGGTATTCATCCTTGATTGTTGCTGGCTGAAACTCGAAAGAGGCAAGCTTTTTCCCCGACTCATCGAGCACACCTCCCCGCTTGGTGTCGATGATGAGCCTGTCGCCAGTTTTCATCTTGGTCACATCACAGATAAGAGGCAGCCCTCCTGAATCCTCCACTGTGTTGAAGAAGATCGGGGCAATCAGGCCGCCGAGGACGACTCCCTGCCTGCGTTTGTTTGGAACGAAGGGAATGTCCTCACCGATGTGCCACAGCAAGGAATTTGTCGCAGATTTTCTAGAAGAACCTGTGCCGACAACGTCGGCAGCAAAGGCAATCCTTTTCCCTTCATCGCGGAGCTTTTTAATTAGCTCGATTCCATCTGGAAATCTTGTTTCCCCCAGAGAAAGGGCATGGAAAGGAATATCAGGCCTGCTCCAAGCATGCTTTGCCGGGCTCAGGTCGTCGGTGTTGACCTCGCCTTCAACCTTGTAGACTGTCAGTTGAATCGTTTCCGGAAGCTCGGGCCGGGAGAGAAACCACTCCCCGTTTGCCCAGGAAGTCAAAACCTCTTTGGCATAAGGATTCTTCTTCGATAATTCAACAACTTTCTCAAAGGCGCTGTAAACATTGATAGTCTGCTTCAAGGCCTTGGCCGCCTCAGCGGCCAGTTCTTTATCCTCCAGAAAAGAAACCAAGGGCTCAACGTTGTAGCCTCCGAGCATCGTGCCCAGCAGGGAGACCGCCTTTTCCTTGGAGATGAGAGGAGACGAAACCTCTTCTCGGGCAACCTTTGTCAGCCACTCGGCTTTGACCTTTGCCGCCGGGTCGACTCCTGGCGAGACCCGGTTCACCAAAAGGCTTAGAAGGAGCTCTTCCCGGCCTTTTGGCGGCTTTTGCAGAAGCTCGCAGAGCTCTGATGTCTGCTCCGGGTTGAGTGGCAAGGGTGGAATTCCCATCAGGCTTCGTTCGGATTCATGTTTAAGATATGGCTCCAACATTTCATTGACTCCGTTTTTTATTAAAATTATAAAATTTTTTTTCAAGGCGAGGATAGCTTGATAATATATAATAGTGAAAGGAAAAGTTCAAACAACGCCTTGATAAAGGCATCCCTATTTCC
>CAZJXZ010000032.1:0-16666 GCA_964549955.1 uncultured Eubacteriales bacterium | reverse complement strand
CGGGAGTCTTCTAGGGTCGATTGTCGCTCACAATCTTGGCAATTCGCTGATGTTCGCAGCCGGCCTCGGAGTTTAGAATAGGAAATCTTTTTAGTTATGTTTTTGAACGATAATGCGTCACTGGAGCTTCAGCGGAGTGAACGGGCCGAAGAGGGAAAATCCTGAATCTTGGAGCATCTTTTTGAAGTTCTCGACATCCTTCTGGTAAAAATCATTGAATTTCGCCAGAAAAGCATCGACCTTGGGCTTCACTTTTTCGTACTTCACTTGAGCGGCCTGAGAGACGGGCTCAATCCCGGCACCGCTGATGCCGGAGACAGCGCTCATCGCTTGGCTGCTCAGCCCTGCCGAGCGGTCGGCCATTCCCTGCTTGGGCGGAGTCGGGTTCAATGTCTCTGAGAATTCTTTGAGCTTGGTTTCGAGCTCTCGGGCAGCCTTCATCAGCTCCATCATTTTTGGATTGCGCTGGCTGCGGGCGAAGTCTTGCAGGGTCTGGATGGCTTTCTGTGTCTGCTGGATCTGCTGCGAAGCCTGGGTGATCACCCGGGAGAGCTTCATGGCTTCTCTTGCTTTCTCGTTGTTCGCTTTAAGAACTTCAAGGTCGATTTTCAGCCTCGGGTCGCTCTTGACGGTGAAGGACTGGCTGACTTCCTGGTCTTCATACTTGACCTTGACCGTGTAGGTGCCGGGAAGGGCTGTCAATCCTCTCCTTCCTCTAAAGAACATCGCCGGGCCTATCTGCTCCTCTACTCCAGCCTGTTCCTGTCCTTCGACCGGAGCTTCCATTTCCCTGAAGTCCCAGTAGGCGCGATTGATTCCTTTATTCTCTGTCCCACTGAAGCGGCTGATTGTTTTGCCTTGAGAATCAAGGATTGTGATGGAAACGCGTGTGGGTGCGCGGCGCATCATCTCCATCCCAGGAAACTGGCCCATGCCGCCCATCTGCGCCATCCGCGCCATCATCCTTTGCTGCGCTTCATCCACGACTGCGGGCTGCTGCTCTTTCTCCTCAGGCTTTCGCTCGCTGGGCGTGAGATAATAGCTGAGGCAGGCTCCAAGCCTTTTGTTCTCTCCGGCATAGGCCGTATCGCCCGGGCTCAAATAAACGCTCATCCTTCCCTGCTGAAACTGGACGGCATCCTGGACTTTGAAAAGATGGAGCTTCTTCTTTGTCAGTTCAGCAGAAACCTCCCGCAAGGGCGAGATGTCGTCGATGACGTAGAGGGAACGGCCGTGGGTAGCAATGATCAGGTCATTCTCTCGGGGATGAATGGCCAGGTCGTAGACTGAGACAGTCGGCAAGCCCTGTGTCCATTTCATCCAGTTTGCGCCACCGTTGAAGCTGACAAAAAGGCCGAACTCTGTTCCGAGGAATAGAAGATTTTTGTTGACCGTATCTTCCTTGATGACAAAGCAATAGCCATCGACCTCAGGAGTTGCCAGGCTTTTCCAGGTCTTGCCGAAGTCATTGGTGACAAAGACATAAGGAGTCCAGTTGGATCGGCGGTGGTCATCAAAAACAACATAGGCTGTGGCTTCGTCAAACTTCGAAGGCTCTATATTGGGCACACAGCTTCCTTGGGGAACTCTCGGTTTTTTGCCGCCAGTCAGGTCTTTGGAAGCAAGTTCCCAGGTCTTGCCAGAGTCCTTGGTGAGCTGGACATTGCCGTCGTCTGTGCCGACCCAGATAATCCCTTCTTTGACCTGGCTGGGAGCGATGAACAAAATCGTGCAGTGGTTTTCAGCATTGCTGACGTCCAGGGTAAGTCCGCCGCTCTCAGGCTGTTTCTGCTTTTCAGGGTCGTTGGTTGTCAAGTCCGGGCTGATGATTTCCCACGTTCTTCCTTTATCCGGACTGCGGTGGACAAACTGGCTTCCAAGATAGATCGTGGCTGGATGAAAGGGGTCGATGGCAAAACCTGCATTCCAGTTGTAGCGGTGTTTGACGTCGGATTCGGTGGGAACAACGCCTCGGCTCATTCCAGTGGTAATATCAAAATAGTATAAATTCCCTCCCTGGGACATGCCATATCCGCAGTTTGAGTTTTCCGGGTCAGGCGCAGCATCGAACCCGTCTCCTCCGCCGACACTCAGCCATTGATAATTATAAATAGCTCTTTCCTTGACCGTGTAGGCCGGCCCCCGCCAGGTGCCGTTGTCCTGCAGCCCGCCGTAGACATTGTAGGGTGTCTCCAGGTCGAAGTTGATATGATAGTACTGCCCAAATGGAAGATTCTCCACGAAACGCCAGTTTCGTCCGCGGTTGTAGGAGATAACGACACCGCCGTCATTCCCGACGACCATCATCTCTCCATCAGGATGAATCCACATGGCGTGAAAATCAGAGTGAGCCTGACCGAACATGGTCAGCGGCCTGAAGGTCTTTCCTCCATCCTCGCTCACCACCATCTGAGTGTGGAGCATGTAGAGCATGTTTTCATTCACAGGGTTGACCCAGATTCGGCTGTAGTAAAAAGGCCGGTTATGAAGATTCTGCTCGCTGTTCGCAACCTGCCAGTTGGACCCGCCGTCTGTGGAGCGGAGAAGGACGCTCTTCTTGGCCTCGACCAGAGCATAGGCAATCGATGGATTGCTGGCTGAAAAGGCGAGACCGCAACGCCCAAGGTCACCTGCTGGAAGTCCATTCTTCTCGGTCAATTTTTCCCATTTTTCCCCTCCATCGGTGGTGATGTAGATTCCGCTTCCCGGACCGCCTGAATTAAAGAACCACGGCCAGCGGCGATGTTCCCACATGGCGACGAGTATCTTATTGGGGTTCGAGGGGTCCATGGCCATATCGGCCACACCGGTTTTCTCGTTGACATAGAGAATCTTTCTCCAGGTCTTTCCTCCGTCAACGGTTTTGTAGAGACCGCGCTCGCTGCTGTCGCCCCAAGTGGCTCCCAAAGCGCCGACGTAGGCAACCTCGGGATTTTCGGGATGAAGCAGAATTTGGGAGATCTTCTCGCTCTTTTCCAGCCCCACGAGCTTCCAGGTCTTTCCGCCGTCAAGAGTCAGGTAAACGCCGCGTCCTACGCCCACGCTGTTGCGCGGTGCGGCCTCGCCTGTTCCCACCCAGACGATATCAGGATTTTTCTGATTGATGGCAATGGCTCCGATGGAAGCGACAGGCTGGTCATCAAAAACCGGGGTCCAGGTTAAACCTCCATTCGTCGACTTCCAAACGCCGCCCTCGGCCGCGCCGACGTAGACGATATTCGGATTGGAAGCGACAGCATCGATGTCACCGATTCTGCCGCTCATGTTGGCCGGGCCGATGCATCTTGCCCTGAGCCCTGCCAAAAGCTCCGGGTTGATCTGAGCTGGCAGGAATGAAGATAAAAACAGGAAAGAAAACACAAGAACCAGACACTTTAGATGCTTTAATCTTTTCACTGAACCTCCTCCCAAAAAAAATTTAAGAAGACAGAAATCGACGTCTTCATTTTTTTGACGCACTCTAATAAATTTTCTTCCAATAAGCCCTGAAAGTTTATTTCCCTTCGGTCGAGGAACTGTGCCCGCTCAGCCTTCCATACTGTTTTCTCTCCACTTAGCTTGGGTGTCCTTTCCATGTGGCACTTGCGATGCTTGGCATTATTAAAAGAAATTTGCCATAATTTTTTGCTCTGTTATGAGCTTTGTTTTGAAAAGTCTAAATGAGCAAGGTTTGAGCTGACCATGGTTGATATGGCGAAAGTGGTTAGGTTAATTATTATCGGAACGGGCATCGGCTAAAAAAGTCCCAACTGTTCAGGGGTTACTTTTATCAATTCGCTTTTCTGGGCGCTCTTATCGTAGCGTATAATGTAGTAGTTTCGATTAGTAAAACGGTCGACAATTTTTAGGTTTGCTTCCCCCTTGAGCAAACGGCAGAGGAGGACATCGTCATTAAAATCAGGCGAATTATTGCGAAAGCCATAAACAAATCCCTGGTTTGGCCGAGATTGAATGAAGACAACTGCGTTATGAATATTTGCTTTTTCAATAGCTCGATATGGCTCTCTGATGGCGTTTGTCAGATTTATCATGTGCAGGGCTCTCTCGAGATTAAAAGTGATCAATGAGGAGACAAGCGAGATGAGAATGAAATTGGTCATGAAGAATTTCAATTTTGGAAAATTTTGTTTAATGATTTCATTGAGCCAAAGAATTCCTCTTGAGGAGAGGAGGATAATGGGAATTATCAGCTCATAGTAATAAATGGGCCCAGAATCTGAAACCCCGGGACTATTGTAAAAGAGATAGGCGAAGCAGAACGAGCCGATGACCGAGAAACACAGTTTATCTTCTTTTTCTTTCAGTCTTTTAAAAAGAAAAAGAAAAACAAAGATTAAACTCAATGGAAATCCAAAAAGAAATGAATTCATCCTCACCAGACTTGTGGCTAGATTAAAAAGAGCCCTTGCTGGAGTGTGCCTCATCCCTGCTGGAACAGCTTCAGTGCCCAGTTGTTGAGAGGACTCATAAACGGAAAAAGGGTAGGTTAAAAATTTTCCTGTGATTTGTTTATTGTACCAGAGAGTGATAAGCAAGATTATTAAAAAACCGAAAGCCATCAAAAGAGAAATCATGTATCGAGTCTTTTTTTTCTGAACCAAATCCCGCAGAAGGAGTATGGCAAAAGGAAAGAGGAAGCCTAGGGCCGTTAAAGGTCTTATATTGAAAGCATAGCCTGCAGCCAGCCCTGCAACAAGAGAATAAACATAATTAATTCCCTTAGCTCTGGGTTCATTTTTAATTTTAAGATATAAAAGCATGAAAAGGGCTAACAGAAACGCGGTTGTTGAGTGGCTTAATCGAGTTGATGAAGTCAAGTAAAAAAAGGGAGAGATGAATAATAAGAAAGAGGCAAATAAAGCAAGGTTTTTGTCTCTATACAACTGCATGCTTATGGAATAAATGAAAAAGATTAGGAGGGTGCTCACGATAACAGGAAAGATATAGCTGCTTCCGAGGAGCATGCCTGCAGCCAGGATTAAAGGATGGCCGATGGTATATTTGCCAGTAAATTTTTTTCCGGGGAGAGTGAAGGCATTATCGAAACTTTTTTCAACAGGAGGAGAAATATAAAGTTTGTGCTTCAGAAGGATTTTGGCCTGCAAATCATAGGTGAGCTCATCGTCAGTGATTTCCGTCTTCTGAAGGACAAAATTTATGGTCAGTATGATCAGGATGAATGCCATCAAACCTAAGACCAAGAGCAGATATTTTTTCCTGATTATATTTTCCAGTCTGATGCGAAAGCCTCTCAGTGTTAGAAAGATGGCGAATAAAAGAGTTGCAGGAAACAGGAGCAGAATCTTCCAGAGCATTGAGGAGAGCTGCTCCAGTGGAAAATAAAGAAGAAAAATAGAGCTGACGAGATAGTCAAAACTTGTTAAGACGAAATAATTGAGCTTCCAGGCAATGATAAAGTAGATTATTAATAAAAAGCCGGCCAAGACGAGATAGAGCAAATCTGATTGAAAAATAAAAGCTTTCTTAGCGTTTTTCATTGAACGGATCGACATCTTCGATATCAGCGGTTCAGGATTTTTCTCTCAACGATTTGACCTGAAGAGAGTCAAAATTTGCGGATAAGCAAAGTTTTTTTGTGATGGCCTGATTTCTCTCCCGCTTAATCCTGAGATGCCGCACTTCTTGCCATTCAAAAATATATTGTAAGACGATAATTCATGTCAAGGCGAGCAGAAGAGGAGAATGTTGAACAAACAGGGATTTTAATGGTATTGTATTTGAAATAAATTTTTTTAGCTGTGAAGCAAGCTTTGTTATGAGAATTCCGCAGGAGCAGAGTTTGAGCTGAGCATGGCTGATATTGCGAGAGGAGTCAGGTCTTTCACCATCGGGACAGCCATCAGCCGCGTCATGGGGCTGGTCAGGGAATCGGTCTTTGCCTTTCTCTTCGGAGCAGGAAGGTCAACGGATGCCTTCAACGCCGCCTTCCGCATCCCCAATCTATTAAGAGACCTCTTTGCCGAAACCGCGCTGTCTGCGGCCTTTGTCCCTGTTTTAGCCGAGCAGAAAACTAAAAGCAAAGACGCTGAGAACCTCGTCGCCAGCAATATCTTCAACACGCTTCTGGTTGTTGTTGGAATTATATCAGTCGCCGGCATTTTTTTGTCGCCTTTTCTGGCCAGAATCATTGCCCCTGGCTTTGGGAGCTTCTCGGAGAAGCTGGCTCTCACCGGCCGCCTGACAGCCATCATCTTTCCTTTCTTGCTCTTCGTCGCCATCGCTGCCTGGGCGATGAGCTACTTGAATACAGAAGGGGCTTTCTTCATTCCTTCTTTGGCTCCTGCTTTTTTCAATGTGTTCTCGATAGCCATGCCTCTTGCTTTGTTCGCCTATTATACCCACCGCGGCGGCGATCCTATCTACGGCGCAGCCATTGGGGTCACAGTCGGCGGGCTGATTCAATTTGCCGTTCAAGGTCCCAGCCTTTTCAAGAAAGGCTTCAGATACAGGCTTTATCTCAATTTTCAAGACCCTGCATTTCGAAAAGTGATGGTGCTTTTTATCCCGGTGGCCATAGGCCTTGCCGGCTCAAGGATAAATGTTTTTGTGAACACAGTTCTTGTCTCTTTCCTCGAAGAGCGAAGCATGACTTGGCTGAATTATGCTTTCAGGATTATGCATCTTCCGTTAGGGCTTTTTGGAATCGCAGTCGGAACTGTTGCCCTGCCAGCATTCTCGAAATTTGCCGCAGAGGGGAATCTCGGCGAGATAAGAAAAACTCTGTTCGATTCGCTGAAGATGGTTTTCTTCCTCACTGTTCCCAGCTCGGTCATCATTGCTTTTTTATCTGTTCCGGTCACACGAATCATCTACCAGCATGGAAAATTTACAGCCTTCGACACCTCTGCCACTGCCCAGGCATTGATTCTTTATATCATCGGCATTCCTTTTATGTCCGGCTTGAGGAATTTGGCAGCGGTCTTTTATGCCTACAAGGATGCAAAAACGCCGATGTATGCCAGCTTTGCCTCGATCGGCATCAATATCGTCTTGAATATCACCCTGATGCGGGTCATGGGCTTCCGCGCCTTTCCCCTCTCGACGACAATCTCAGCTCTGGTGAATATTGCCATTCTTTTCGTCTTTCTGCCCAGGAAGATCGGAAAATACGAGATCATGCCCTTTGTCTATTATTTCACGGCTCTTGCCTCGACCTCAGTGCTGGGCGGACTGGGAGGATGGCTCTTGAATAGATTTCTTTTGGAGAGAATCGGCGCTTCTTTCTGGAGTGCAGTCTTGAGTTTAGTTTTTTGCGGCGCTGCGGCCTTTATTATCTTTTATGCCGCCTGCTTGCTCTTGGGAATCAAAGAGACAAGAGAGTATCTGAGAAGGTTTACCAGAGGATGAGGCGCAGAAAAAAGCCAAAGCTGATCGAATCCTTTGGACAACACAGGAAGAGAGATTGGGCTGCCTGCGGTTTCTCGAGCCGCCAGACGAGCTAAATGTCTTCTTTAAATTCCGGGCGGTACTTTGCAATTCCAGAAGTTCCCTCAAACGCAACCTCATCCAGCACCAGAATCATGAAAGCCTCTTCCGGCACACCTTCATATTCACTGACGATGCCATACTTTGATGCACGAACGAATCCAAAACGAGGATAATACTCAGGATGCCCTAAGACAATGACAAAAGGCTGTTTGGCCTTTCTCATCTCCTCCAGCCCGGCTTGAACTAGTTTGGAGCCAATTCCCTGGCGCTGGAATTCTGGCAGCACCGCCATGGGAGCCAGCCCCATTCCCTTAAGAGATCTCTCTTTAGATTCGATTATTACCGGTGTAAACAGGATATGCCCCACAACTTGATCTCCTCGAAGTGCAACTAATGATAGGCGTTCAGAACAGGTTTGTCTTAGAGTGTCAACGATAGCCGCCTCGGTTGGTCGTCCAAAAGCGCTTGTGTTGACAACGCGTATCTGTTCTTCGTCGCCAATTTGTTCTTTCCGAATATTAATCATTGTGAGCAATTCTTGCCAGCCTGCAGCCACGCAGATGGTATTTTTCCGCCTTAAGCTTGGATTTGGAAGAACTTGATGAGCAAACTATCTAAGCTAAAAGCCTGTTTCTGACAGAGACCTTTCTCCTGAAGATTGCCTTTACGACCTCCATCGAGATGAAGACAAAAAGGCCGTAGGCCAGGATTATTTCGATGTTGGCTAATGACGGCTTGAGTATGCCGAATGAATCTCGCACAGCAGGAATCTGGGTCAGGGCTGTAATAAAAAATATTTGTAAGATGACGGAAAGGACGAGCAGCTTATGAGGCGGCGTCTTGATAATGCTGAACCTCAACGACCTGAAGTTGAGGGCGATGATGAGCTCGATGATATTGAACATGAAGAACAATTCTGTCCTTGCCCGGGGAAGGTCAGCGAGCTCTCTGAAGAAGATGAAGAAGAAGAAGGGAATTTCAACCAGAAGAGCCATGAGAATGAAAGTCCTCACATCCCAGGAGAAGACGCTTTCTTTCGGGTTGCGAGGCGGCCTCTTCATGATGTCCGGGTCTGGGGGTGCGATTCCGAGGGCAAGCGCCGGGAATCCATCTGTAGCTAAATTGATGTAGAGGATGGCTGTCGCCAGCAGGGGGAGGTAGGCAGGGCCTAAGGCAAGAACTATGCCGCCGATGACTGCCACTTCAGTGATGTTGCACCTGAGGAGATAGGTCAGATATTTCTTTATGTTATCGTAAATCCATCTTCCTCGCTCGACAGCCTTGACGATGGTCGCAAAGTTGTCGTCGCTCAGCACCATGTCTGAGGCGTCCTTGGTGACATCTGTCCCGGTTATGCCCATGGCGATGCCGATATCAGCATGCTTGAGAGCCGGAGCGTCGTTGACGCCGTCGCCGGTCACAGCCACGACTTCCCCTCTATTCATCCAGGCCTTGACGATTTTCAGCTTGTCTATCGGCGAGACCCGGGCATAGACCGTCACCTTATCCACAATCCTGCTGAATTCTTCCCCGGGCATTTTTTCCAGCTTCTCACCTGTCAGCACCAGGTCGCCTTCTTGATAAATGCCGACTTCTTTGGCAATGGCCACAGCCGTTGCTTCATAATCTCCGGTGACCATGACAGTCTTGATGTTGACATCCTTGCAGACCTTCACTGCTTCGATGGCTTCTTCCCGCGGCGGGTCTATCATTCCTACCAGGCCGAGGAAGACCATCTCCTTCTCAATCTCTTCTTCAAAGAATTCCATTCCTTCGGTGTGTTCCTTGTGCTCTTTATAAGCGATTCCGAGAACTCTCAGCGCCTCTTGAGCCAGTTGGTCGTTGGCCTTCAAGATTTGAGCCTTCTCCGCTTCAGAGAGCTCCCTTACTCCGCCGTCATCCAGGATACGGCTGCACCTTTTCAGAACGACCTCTGGAGCGCCCTTCATATAAGCTGTCGATTTGTGGCCTTGACCATGATGGATGGTGGTCATCAATTTTCTTTCTGAGCTGAAAGGAATCTCTCCGATTCGTGGGTTTTCGAGCCTGACCTCGACTTGATGGAAGCCAGCTTTTGCGGCAGCGACGATTAGGGCGCCCTCTGTCGGGTCGCCTCTGATAAACCATTTGCCCTCTCTTTCAATCAAAGAAGCATCGTTGCAGAGAAGGGCACCCTGGAGAAGCATGCGGAAGGATTGGCTGTTCTTAGCCCGGGCCGTATCCTGGCCCTTGAACTCTCCCTTCGGCTCATAGCCTACACCCGTGACCTCAATCATCCTTCCTGCGGTGAATATCTTTCTGACCGTCATCTCTCCTTTGGTCAGTGTCCCTGTCTTATCCGAGCAGATAACAGTGGTGCAGCCCAAAGTCTCCACAGCAGGCATTTTTCTCACCAGCGCATTTCTCTTGGCCATCTGGTGCATGCCGATGGCCAGGGCGCCGGTGACGATGGCAGTCAATGCTTCAGGAACAGCAGCTACGGCCAGGGCTACGGCAAACATCACCGTGGAGACGATAAATTCCATGCCGATCCTGCCGGTCAGGGCTTGTCTTACGATACTTATTCCGGCAACCAGAAAACAGATGCCGAGCGAAATTATGCCCAGCCATTTGCCTATTTCCGCTGTCCTTTTCTCAAGCGGAGTCTTCTTCGCCTCGGCTAAAGTCACTTCCTCAGCAATCTTTCCAAACTCTGTGTTCATTCCTGTCGAGGTCACAACGGCCTTGCTTCTGCCGTAGGTGACAATTGTGCCGGCAAAAACCATATTCTTTCTATCGAAGACGGGCGCATCCTTTTCGAGCGGCCGGGCGTCTTTCATCACCGGGACAGATTCTCCGGTCAAAGTGGCCTCATCGCACTGCAAAGATTGTTCTTCAATTATTCTGGCATCAGCAGGAATCTTGTCCCCTGCTTCAAGAAGCAGGATGTCTCCTGGAACGAGTTCCCTGGAGAGGACGTCATCTTCCTTTCCCTCCCTGAGGACTGTTATGGTCGGAGAGAGCATCTTCTTTAAGGCCTCGAGTGCCTGCCCTGCCCTGTACTCCTGGATAAAGGCGAGGAGAGTGCTCAGGATGACTATGGCGGCGATGATCAGCGCATCAAAGACTTCTCCGATGATGAGGGAAAGGGCAGTGGCGATGAGAAGAATGATAATCAGAGTATTCCTGAACTGGTTTATGAATAGAAGAAAAGGGGAAATCTTCTCTTCTTTCTTGAGCTCGTTGTAGCCGTATCTTTCGAGCCGCTCTTTGACTTTGTCTTTTGCTAAGCCGCGGCTGGAATCAGTCTCAAGCTCTTTCAGAACTTGAGCGGCTTCAGCGAGATGCCAGAGAGTGTTTGCCATTGAAATCCTTTGAGGTTGGGAGGACCGAGCTGAAATTCTGCTTTGCTTTCATTTCTAGCTAGAAGATTCTTTACAAAAAATAAATCAAATACATGCAAGGATGAATTATATGATTATTAACCATCACAGGCAATACTCGCACCCGATCTTGATGGATAGAGAAGCTTGGATACTTCGCTCCGGCCGGGTCGCCAATCTTGAGAGCGAGCCGATTTTGACCTGCACTGCTTTTATAAAAGCCCGGCCCTCAGAAAAAATGATAGAATGTCTATTTCTATGATTGACATGTTAAGCTCTTGTCATTCAAAAAAAAGCAGCTCTTGCCAGACTTAGAAAAGACTGTAAGGAAAGCATCTTAAATTCCGTGATAATCATAAAATTATGGCACGGGGTCCTGTCACGGCATCTAGAATGCTATCATCTGCAGGGATAGAATTGATGTTGAGTTTAATCTTGGTATAGGATGGAAGAGCCGATTATTCTTAGAGTTGATTAAATCAAATAGATATTTCCCGATAAAAGCGATTAAAGGAAGGAGAGAAAGTATGAAAAAAATATGGGTGCTGGCTGCGGTTTTAATTTTTATCGCATTTTCAGGCGGACAGAACCAGGTCAACGACTGGGAAAATCCGAGGATGTTCAACCAGAATAAGGAAGAGCCTTACGCCACTTTTGTTCCTTTTCCAGATGTTGATTCTGTCCTGAAGAACGACAAGAAGAGTTCTCCTTTTTATCTGTCTCTAAACGGGATGTGGAAGTTCAATTGGGTGAGCAAGCCTGCTGACCGCCCGCTTGATTTTTACAAGCCGGATTACGATGTCAGCTCCTGGAAGGAGATCGCCGTCCCCTCCAACTGGGAGTTCCAGGGCTATGGCACACCTATCTATGTCAACATCCCCTATGAATTCACTAAGAATCCTGACCCCCCTCATATTCCTCATGACTACAATCCTGTCGGCTCTTACCGGCGGACTTTCGTTGTTCCTGAGAATTGGCGAGATATGGAAATCTTTCTTCATTTCGGCGCGGTCAAGTCCGCCTTCTATGTCTGGGTGAACGGGAAGAAGGTCGGATACAGCCAGGATTCCAAAACGCCGGCAGAATGGGATATCACGCCTTATCTCCAGAAGGGCGAAAATACTCTCGCCCTCGAGGTTTACCGCTGGTCAGACGGCTCCTACCTCGAGTGCCAGGATTTCTGGCGCATCAGCGGCATCGAGCGCGATGTCTATCTATACCTCGCACCAAAAGTCCGAATCAGGGACTTCTTTGCTCTTGCCGATCTGGACGAGAATTATGCCGATGGCAGGCTATCGGTCAATGTCGAATTAAAAAATAACATGCCTGAGCGCAGGGCAGGCAAGTTCAATCTTGAGCTTAGGCTCTTTGATGCCCAGAAGCGGCTTGTCATCTCCGAGACTAAGCCTGTGGATATCGATAAAAAAGAGAAGGCGAATGTTTCTTTTGAGAAAATGGTTGAAAACCCCAGAAAATGGTCGGCCGAAACTCCAGATTTATACTCGCTTGTGCTTCAGCTCAAAGATGAAAACAACAAGGCGGCTGAACTCATCGGCTGCAAAGTCGGCTTCAGGAAAGTGGAGATCAAGGATGGCCGTTTGCTGGTCAACGGCGTCCCGGTCCTGTTCAAGGGCGTGAACCGCCACGAGCATGACCCTTATACCGCTCATGTTATTTCTGAAGAATCGATGGTCAAGGATATAATCCTGATGAAGCAGTTCAATATCAACGCTGTCCGGACATGCCATTATCCCGACGACCCGAGATGGTATGAGTTGTGTGACGAGTATGGTCTCTATCTCATCGATGAAGCCAACATCGAGTCGCATGGGATGGGATATAGAGAGAGAAGCCTGGCCAAGAATCCGGAGTGGGGGCCTGCCCACCTTGACCGGGCGATGAGAATGGTCGAGAGGGATAAGAATCATCCCTCGGTCATCATCTGGTCATTGGGAAATGAAGGAGGCGACGGCATCAACTTTGAGGTTACCTCAGCCTGGATTCATCAGCGGGATAAATCGCGTCCGGTTCATTATGAGCGGGCTGAGCTGCGTCCGCACACAGACATCTTCTGCCCCATGTATGCTGAAATTTCTGAGCTCGAAGCCTATGCCAGCAAGAAGCAGACCCGGCCCCTGATCATGTGCGAGTATTCCCATTCCATGGGCAACAGCACCGGCAACCTCCAGGACTACTGGGATGTTATTGAAAAATATGAGCAGCTGCAGGGAGGGTTTATCTGGGACTGGGTCGACCAGGGGTTTGCCAAGGTCAATGAGCGCGGCGAGCGCTTCTGGGCATTCGGCGGCGACTACGGCCCGCCTGACACACCCAGCGACCAGAACTTTTGCTGCAACGGGCTTGTCGCTCCTGACCGCACGCCTCATCCTGCTCTCTGGGAGGTGAAGAAAGTCTATCAGTATGTGAAGATAAAGCCGGTTGACCTGAAAGCCGGACAGGTCGAAGTTGTCAACAAATACGACTTTATCAACCTTAACCGCTTTGACATCTATTGGGAGGTCGCGGCTGACGGCAAAGAGATTGCCAAGGGCGTAATCTCCAGGCCTGATATCGCAGCGCACAGCAGCAAGAGCTTCAGGCTCGAAATGCCGTCGATTGCCCCGAAGCCGGGTACAGAGTATTTCCTTAATTTCAGCATTAAGACCACAGAGGATGCGCCGCTTATTCCCCGAGGTCATGTTGTGGCCAGCGAGCAATTGAAGCTTCCGCTTGAGGCTCAAGTTGAGGCTATATCTTCCTCTTCCCTGCCAAAATTGAATCTTATCCAGGATGAGCTTGAGGCAAAAATCTCAGGAAATAACTTCTCTTTGAAATTTGACAAAAAGACAGGCTTGATGACTTCTTTCAATTTTAAAGGGACAGAGCTCATCCAGCAGGCGCCTGAGCCCAATTTCTGGCGCGCTCCGACTGACAATGATTTTGGTAACAAGATGCAAAACCGCTGCGCTCTCTGGCGAAAGGCTGGCGAGCACCGCAATCTGGAGAGCTTCAAGGTTGAGCAGCTGAATCCCGGTGAAGTCAGGGTCGACGTGGATTTCACCCTGATTGATGTTCCGGCAAAGCACCAGCTCAGCTATGTTGTTTTGGGAAGCGGGGATGTCATCATCAAAAATCAGTTTAATCCTAAAGCCGACAACCTGCCAGAAATACCGCGGCTGGGGATGAAATTGGCTATGCCTCGAGAGTTCAGACGAATGCAGTGGTATGGAAGAGGCCCGCATGAAAATTACTGCGACCGAAAGACAGGCGCCTTTGTCGGAGTCTATGGAGCGAGCGTTGACGAGATGAATATCCCCTATGTCAGCCCTCAGGAATACGGAAACCGCACAGATGTCCGCTGGGTGGCAATCAGCAATCAGGAGGGCACAGGCTTATTGGCCGTGGGCATGCCGCTTCTTGAGTTCTCTGCGCTTCCTTATACTGCGGAGGATTTGACTCAGGAAAGCCGCGGCAGCAAGCATCCGACCGACATTGCCAAAAGGGATTTTGTCGCCGTCAATCTGGATTACAGGCAGATGGGAGTGGGCGGGGATGATTCATGGGGTGCAAAGCCTCATCCTCAGTATCTCCTGCCGGCTAAGGATTATTCATGGAAAATCCGCATAAGGCCGATCACCGCCTCTGACGACCAGAATTCTTTAAGCAAAATAAGATTGGAGTATTAGATTTATATTACGGAATTTCACGGCAAAGGTGCCACGGCCTCTCATTGACTTTTCCGCAGATGAAGATTTATCATTTTATACGGTGGGAGAGTGAAAAGCTACAGCAAAGATTCACTTTGGGCTCTCGCAGGCGAAAAGGAATTTCTTCTCCTTAAAAAACATAAGCCAGGAAATCAAAAAATGAAAATAAAATCGGCTCTTCTTTTTTCTTTAGTCATAACGACGCTAGCACTCTTCACCTGCTGTTCATCTTCAGATTATGACTTCTTGCGTGATGTGAAAGTCGAGCTTGGCTATGAGGATTTTAAAGAGCAGCCTCATTATTCCGGAAGCATCAAGATTGGCGTTGGCGGCAAGCTTACCGTTGTTTTATTCTCAAATCCAACAACGGGTTACATCTGGTCAGAATCGGCGCAAATCAGTGACCAAGGTGTGTTACAACAAACAAGTCACACATTCCTGCCTCCTGAGTCCAATCAAATCGGGGCTGGCGGAAAGGAAGTTTGGACTTTTAAAGCACTCAGGCTAGGCAGAAGCACTGTTTATCTTGAATACGGTCGGCCTTGGGAGGGCGGCGAAAAGAAAGCCTGGACTCTTAGCCTGACTGTGTTTGTGGAGTAAGGATTAAATTATAGTCTCATTTTTATCTAAAAATTTTGGCTCTTCTCTCTGAAGGACATCATGACACTCTCTTCTCCAGGTTTCTCATCCTAGCGTAGGAAAAGAGATCGATGAGCTGGGCGCGGCTCAGGTGTTCGGTTTCCAGGGCAAAAGCTGAGGAACGGTAGAGGTTCCAGTTGTTCCTGATTTCAGGCGAAACCTGAAGCCGCTCATAGAGCTTGCTTCCGTGAGGGAGATAGAAGACAGAAGGTCCGACGAGGACTCCTAATTCAAGAAGATAATCGATGGTGGTTTTTATCTCTTCAAGCGTTTGACCGGGCAGGCCGATGATGATATAAACAGTGATAGAGAAGCCGAGCTTCTGGACAGTACGGACAAGGCGCTCGAAATTATATGTAGTGTTGGGCCGATGATATTTTCTCTTAAGCTCCAGGCTTTGGGTGACAAAGGACAGGTTGAGCTGCTTGAAACAGGCCCTGCGCATCTCGGTCAGGATTTCATCATCCAGGTTTGGATAGCAGATGCCGTTCATGGCTGTCAGCTCTACATTTTTAAGGAGCGAATCGCTATTGACTTCTCTTAAGAACTGTAAAAACCATTGCCTGTCAAAGGATAAGTTATCATCCTCGAAGTTAAAAATGCGCACGTTTTTATGATTATAATTCCAGCGCATTTCTTGGATGACTTCCTCTACCGGGCGGTAATTTATTTTGCGCCCGAACATCAAGTGCACCGAGCAGAATTCGCAAGAATAGGGGCAGCCGCGGCTGGCAATCATCGAAACGCAATTTTTCTTGCCGATTCTGTAGAAATCCCCTAACAGAAGATGATGAGCCGGCCTTATTGTTCTCCAATCCACTGGACCCTTAATTGAATTGAATCCAAGTTCATTCAAGAATTCCGGAAGGCAGTCTTCTGCCGGACCAGAAAGAATATGGTCAACCTCAGGAGTTCTCGCCTTAATTTCTTCGGTAAATGCTGTGGCGTGGTTTCCACCGACAAAGATAGGGAGGCGGAAATTCTTTTTTATCAGATGCACAAGCTCTTCGACACTCTGATAATAAGCCGTGAACTGGGAGGAGATGCCGATTAAATCAGGGGAAGAAGCTCTTATCCTGGAAACGATTTCTTGCTCGGAGATTCCAAAGCGGTAATAGTTTTTATAAAAATATGGATTCTCCATGAAGGGAATCAAGTAGTCGAAGCTTTTTGGAATCGGCAACCGTCTTTTTTTAAAAGGCGAGAGGCAATCAAGAATATCGGCTTCCCAGCCTGAATCCAAAAAAATTCTTGCCGCATAGAGCAGGCCAAGAGGATAGAGCCGTATTGGTGTTGTGTAGAAATCTTCCAGAGGAGGCTGAATCAAAAGGACTTTCATCTATAGCTTAATCTTCTGGTTTTTGAATATCATCGACAGGAAATATCACGTTTAGACTAGATATCGAGCAAGTTTAAACCAGTTTCCTCGTCCTTTTTCCTGTTAATCATTCCGTCCAGCTTAACCAAAAAAATCTCGCAGGTGGCGCTGATTGTAGCCTCCCTGAGATG